>JBGSQR010000110.1:0-11227 GCA_041737975.1 Geobacterales bacterium
AGACCTCACGATCGATATGATGCGTTTCCTTGATCTTGCCGGAGATGCAATTGACCGGACAGATGCGGGCACAAAGGGTGCAACCGACACACTTCTCTTCCAGAATAATAATCTCCATCAGTTTGGCGCAGACGCAGGCCGGACATTTCTTATCAATGACATGAGAGCGATATTCATCCATGAACGTATCCATTGTGGACAGGATCGGATTCGGCATTGTCTGGCCAAGTCCGCAAAGGGCTGTATCTTTGATAGTATTGGAAAGCATTCGGAGCTTGTCGATATCTGCTTCGGTCCCCTTGCCAAGAGTAATCTTTTCCAGAATTTCAAAAAGCCTTTTGGAGCCGATGCGGCATGGAGTGCATTTTCCGCAGGTTTCATCCATAGTAAAATCCAGAAAGAACTTGGCGAAGTCAACCATGCAGGTATCTTCATCCATGACAATCATGCCGCCGGAACCCATCATGGAGCCTTTTGCAATCAAACTGTCATAGTCGATCGGCACATCGATATCCTTGAAGGTCAAGGCACCGCCGGATGGCCCGCCGGTCTGAACCGCTTTGAATGCCTTACCATTGGGACAACCACCACCGATATCAAAAATCACCTCGCCCAGAGTGGTGCCCATGGGAACCTCGATCAGTCCAACATTCTTGATCTTTCCAGCCAGGGCAAAAACCTTGGTCCCTTTTGACTTTTCCGTACCAATTGTAGAAAACCAGTCAGCGCCTTTAATCAGAATGGCCGGGATGTTAGCGAATGTTTCCACATTGTTAACGACTGTCGGTTTTTTCCAGTAACCGGAACTGACCGGAAAAGGTGGCTTTGTATAAGGCTCACCCCGATTGCCCTCCATGGATTTGATCAGGGCGGTTTCTTCGCCGCAGACAAAGGCACCGGCCCCGTATTTCAGCTCCACGTCAAAATCAAAACCGGAGCCGAGAATGTCCTGCCCCAACAAGCCAAAGTCTCGCGCATCATTGATGGCCTGCTGCAACCGTTTAATTGCCAATGGATATTCGGCCCGAATGTAGACCACACCTAAAGTTGCACCGATGGCGTAGCCACAGATAGCCATGGCTTCCACAATCGAATGAGGATCCCCTTCCAGCACGGCCCGGTCCATAAAGGCACCCGGATCACCTTCATCCGCATTGCAGACCACATACTTCTGATCAGCCTGGTTGGCTGCGGCAAAAGCCCATTTCTGGCCAGTGGGAAATCCGCCCCCGCCACGCCCCCTCAAGCCCGACTTTTTCATCTCTTCAACTACTGCTGAAGGAGAACCGGTCGTCAATGCATTTGCCAGGGCTTCATAACCGCGAACGCCGAAATAATCTTCAATGTTCTCAGGGTCGATAAAGCCGCAGTTTCTGGTTGCTATTCTCAGCTGTTTTTTCACATCCATTATCTGACTCCTCCCCTGAAGTTAAAGAGTAACCCTCGTGTAATTAACGGGAATGACCGTGCCGGTCGGGTCGCCACGCTTGATATAATTTTCCACCAGCAGCCTGGCACCACGTTCATCGAGCTTGCCGAATACCAAGGGTTCGTGCCCCGGAAGCGTAACCTCCACCGTCGGTTCGGAATGGCAGTAGGTCATGCAGCCACACTGCCTGAATTCAACATTTTCCAGCCCCTGCTTACGAACCTCATCCTGCATGGTTTCCATTACCATGTTTCCCCCGGATGCGATGCTGCAGGTGGCTAGCGACACATTGACAATTATTTTGCCCGCAGCGTCGGCTTCTTTTTTTGCCTTGTATGATGCCTGGTATTTTTTCAAGTCAGCTATGTTTGATATTTTGGACATATCTGGTCTCCATTGCTCTTTAAATAAAATCAGTACTCTTCCAGTATTTTCTTGATCTGATCAGGCGTAACATTCGCATAAACCTTACTGCCGATTGTCATTACCGGCGCAAGGGCACAGGCCCCGATGCAGCGCAACACATCGATGGAAAATTTACCATCAACAGTTACCTCACCCACATTGACCGCCAGTGATTCCTTTAGAGTTTCAACCAGTTTATTAGCCCCTTTAACAAAACAGGCGGTTCCCATGCAGACAGAAATCGGATGTTTACCTTTTGGTACCATGGTAAAAAAAGTATAAAAACTGACAACACCATATACCTTAGCCAGTGAAAGCTCCATCTGATCGGCCACAAACTGCTGTACCTCTCTGGGGAGATAACCAAACAGTCCCTGGGCTTTATGAAGTACAGTGACCAGATGTCCCTCTTTTTGAGATAATCCGTTGATGAACTCTTCCAGCTCCAGATATAATCCGGCAGTAACAGTGTTGCGATCCGGCGCTCTGCACTCTCCAGTTAGTTGACATGTTGATCCTGATTGCATAGTCTTTGAAACCTCCTTGTTGTCTTTAACGCTTCCTAACTTTGTCACTATAGACACAAACCTGCTGCCTCACAAAAACAAAAAGCGACCCTGATCGGTGTCGCTTTTAATTAATGACTCAACTTGTGCTTTTTTGGCGTCGTCGCTTACACAAAATCATATTTCCGCCTCCCGCAGAAATACAGCCGCATCTTCCGGAGAAGTCGGGTTGATGAAAAATCCGGTGCCCCATTCAAAACCGGCCAGCTGTGTCAGTCTGGGTACAAGTTCAATATGCCAGTGATAATCATATTCCAGCGAACTCCAGTAGCCGGGCTTGCCGGGACGTGGGTGCATGGGCGGGGCCGTATGAAGGATAAAATTGTATGGTGCATCGCGCAGGACCGTCTTTACACGCATCAGCATATCTTTCATGGCAACGGCCAGCTCGGCCAGCTGGGCGTCATTCATCAGCGCAAAATCATGACTGTGGCGTTTAGGGTACAGGCGCAATTCAAAAGGAGAACTGGAGGCGTAAGGGGTCAGAATAACATAATTGGAGAACTCACGCACCACACGCTCGCCGACACGGATTTCAAAATCAATCAGATCACAGAAAATGCATCTTTCCTTGGAAAGAAAAAATTCCCGTGAAACCTTGAGCTCGGTAGACGCCACCGGCGGAAGCAGCGGTACAGCAATCAGCTGACTGTGGGAATGATAAAGGCTGGCTCCTGCACGTTGACCGTGATTTTTAAAAATCACCATGTACCTGAACCGGAAATCACGACGCAAGTCCAGGTATCTTGTGCGGTAGGCTGTTAAAACATCCGATATTTCACTGGGCGTCAGATCAGCCATGGACCGGTTATGATCCGGAGTTTCAATAATAACCTCGTGGGCACCGATCCCGTTCATCACGTCATACAGTCCATAGCCGCGATTTTCCAGTTCTCCTTCAACCCGCAGAGCCGGATATTTGTTTGGAATAACACGTACACGCCAATTTGGGGCATTTGGCATTCCACTGGGTCGAATGGCAAATATTTCCGGTGGTGTTTTATCTTCATTGCCATAACAGAATGGGCAGGATGTCATAGAGCAGGTTTCCTGCTCCACGTGAAAATCCCGAGGCCGCCTTCCACGCTCCGTGGCAATGATTACCCAATGTTGTTTCAGCGGATCCCAGCGCAGTTCTGACATTTTATCTCCTTGAAATTCAGGGACTAGGGATCAGGGACTAGGAACTAGTAAAATCTTCTGACTCTACCAGTTCCCAGTCCCCAGTTCCCAGTCCCTGGCACCTGCCTAAATAAGCCAGTTATCCAGTTCTATCTCCGCTCCGGCGTAAAATAAGATCAACGGTGAATCGGTCGGCCATCTGCCGATCTCTTCTTTATTACGTATCAATGTTATGGATGCAAACAATTTACTCTGGGACTTCAACTTTAGACTTTTCAGTCCGACCGATACTTCGCAAATGCGGCCAATTTTCCAATAGCAATGAATTTCTGTAGGTGCCCAGACTCCGTTTTCCTTAATTTGCAGCAAACCGCCGTCAGAACGCATCTGCATCGATACCCGGTATTCATGATCAGTAATCAGGTGCAGACTAAGCACGTCATTTTCCTGCAGCATGACCGAAAGATCCTGAATACCGTCAATACGGAAATACAGTGAGGACTTGTCATAACCGTAAAAGAAACTTTGCAGCAGGCGATCAGAAGAATGCATGGCCGACCCTTGACGAGTCAGGTCGAACAGTCCGGCTGCCAGCCATTCAAAATAATCGCTGACGCGACCATCCAGATCTGGTGTGATAAACGCCGCCGGCTCCCGAATCAGTCCAGCCGGACTGACCTTCTTGATCGGCTCCAGCAGTTCTCTTGGCGAATCAAGCCCCAGCAGACGGTAAACATTCATCAGATGCTGACGAAAAAGTTTGTCAAACCGGTCGCTGTGCGGTGAGAAATGATCGTCACCATACCACCAGAACCAGTCACTGCCTTCTGCGGCAAAGATCGCCTGACAGATCAACTCTGCTTTTTCGCTGCTGATTTCAGAACTCCCGTCCAGAATGGCTGCCACTTCCGGATTATTTACAACAGCAAGCTGACGTGTTTTCTCCAATAAATCCCAGGCCAGATTTTCTTCCGGATGACCGATCCAGATGCCGTAGTTGCCATTTATCCAGGAACCGGGAAAAATATGGTGCAGTTTACCGTCAAAACGGTTATGGGCAAGAACATCTGAACATGTAGTCAGATTCAATTCCCGCGACTCGGCTATGCGACGATACATACTCTGTAAAAAGTCATAGGCATTATCCGGATAGTACTCCCAGGCATTTTCGCCATCCAGGATAATCGAAATAACACGCCCTTCGCCGCCAATACGCGACTTTATAGTAGTCAGGCGATTACAGAGATCATTGGCCGCCCGGGTTGCATCCCACTGGGAATAGGTAAAGCCGACAAGGTCTGACAGCTGGTGATCGCGAAAAAACATCCCAACCTCACCCTGCTGACAACTATAATGCCAGGGTCGATACAAACGCTCCTTATGATCACCCAGACCACCTTCCAGACTTTTAGCCAGAATCTCCTCATCCGTAGCAATCCAGGACAATCCGCATTCGGCTATGATTGAAAGCGCTGCATCACTGACCGAACCTTCAGAAGGCCACATCCCTCTGGGAGTGAATCCAAAAACGCCTTTGAAGTATTCCATGCCGCGACGAATCTGGGCCCGGGCATCTTCAGGATGATGAAAGTGTGATTCAGGCAGGTTGACACGGGGCATGCAAGTTCTGGCAACCCGGTTGTCACAAAGTAAAGGCAGGATCGGGTGATAATAGGGAGTAACCGAAAGCTCGATACGCCCCTCTTCCTGCAACCGTTTGTAGAGCGGAATGATTGACTGAAGCAGTTCGCGCTGAGTTTTGAACATAAGCTGTTTGTCAGCAGGGGTAAACTTCTCGCCTTTTGCCACCAGTTCGCTGAAAACCGGATAACGCCTTCTGGCAGCTTCCCCGGTCCAGGCCAGAAAGAACCAGACCTGCAGGTCCAGCAGGTCCTGATCGGAAAAATGCCGTACACGTTCCCTGGCGCTGCCGGCCTTTCCGTCCCCGGCCATGGAAAGCAGTTCCAGATAACGTCGGGACGGCTCGACCATATTCTGGCGATTGGCTGAGAAGAAATTCTCCAGCAGGAAAACCCGGTCATCCTCGTTAAGTTTGGCCGGATCAGCCATTCCTTTTACAAGAAAGGGATCATTTGCCGTACCGTTGGCGTACTCCTGCAACTGTTCCAGCAGAGACGGAACCAGATTAAAAACGGCTCTGGCTCCGGGAGTGTCCTCAACAATTGCAGGCATGTCAAAGTAATCCTTGATGCCGTGCAGGTAGGTCCAGGGGAGCAGATATTCATTTTTCAGTGGATCTTTGTAGTATGGCTGGTGCATGTGCCATACAATCACAACATCCATCGGCACAGTCATGTTTACTCCAGTTCCTTCTTCCACTTTTCCACTTTCTGTCTATAGGAACTGAGCAGTTTCTGGGCCGCTTTCTGATCCTTGCCCTCGGCAAAAATATGCACATGATGAGTATATTGATCCGGCAGCACCAGGGCCCATTCACGACCGAAATGTACCTTGATACCATCGATAAAGGTTGCCTCAAGATCAAGGCTGTCCTCGCTCATTTTGCGCATGAGACCGCCCTTCATTTCCCATGGGCAGGTAATGCTTGTTTGCATAAACGCGCTGACCGGCACATCTTCCATGGCTTTGGAGAAAGTAATGCCGCTCATGATGCCCAGTTCCATGGCCCGGACGATGGTAAACATGCCGTCAAATGATGCCTGGAAGGCTGGAATTGCCAGACGGCCGTCCGTTGATCCACCCAGGATAACTTCGCTGGAATTGGCCGCCTCCAGCATGGCGCGGTCGCTGCTCTTGGTTCGAACCACCTGGCAACGATTCTGTTCGGCCATTGTTTCAATTGTAGACGGTGCCTGAACCGGCACTGCAATGGCACCTTTCTGTCCGCTCTTGATTGTCAGAGATGTAAACAGGGTTAACAACTCTATACCGCTCAGTATCCGGCCACTCTCGTCAACCATGGTAACGGCCTCTGCCGTTTGATCGAGCCAGAATCCGGCCTGGGCACCCAGTGAAGTGACAATCTTGGAAAGCTGTTCAAGCGCTGCCTGTTTATCCATCGGCTTATTAGTTGAACGTCCTTCGTCCACATAGGCATTCAGGGCAATTACATTGCACCCCAGCTCATTCATTATCATCGGCAGTATCTGGCTGGCAGGCGAATGATTGAAATCAATAGCGATCGTCCAGGAGGCCTTTTTCAGCAGGTCTCTATTGACTGCCCGCAAAAAACCTTCGCGATAAAAGTCGGGAACGTTATTTATTTCAATAATGGCACCCGGTTCGTTATGATGAGCCCGACGAAAGTTTTCCTTGTAAAAAATTCTTTCCACATTTTTAGCCATGCCACTGGAAAAATCCAGACCTTCACCATCCATGAAAACGATCTCAAGCACCGAGGCATCTTCCTCGGCCTGGCGAAAATGGAAGCCACCAACTTCACCGAAAGTCTTCAATTTATAACGCATCAGCGGTTGTGGTGTCATTTTGACATCACGCACATTAACACCCGCAGACAAGATTCCTCCCACAAAGCTTCGCTTCAACATACGGGAGGCCAGATTGGAATCTCTACCACCCAGAACATAACTGCCTTTTGGAAGAGTAGTTCCATAGGCACAACCCAATTTGGCAACAAACTCAGGAGTCAGCTCCACATTGGAGAGACCCTTGATGATTGCACCTTCGAAAAGCGATTTCCTCCACTTTTCACCGGTAATCAGATTAGCTGTAACGGTTGAGCCTGATTCAATTATTTTACGTGGCCAGATTTTTACATCCGTTTTGATAACCGACTCATCACCAATCGATGTTTCATCGGCGACAATCACCCCCTCCTCCAGAACAACTGCGGCACCGATTCGAACATTAGAGCAAACCACACTGTCAGTGATCTTTGCTCCACGCTTAACATAAGTGTTGTCCCAAATGACACATCGGCTCAACTTGACTCCCTGCTCGATGGTACAGTTACGTCCAATGACCGAATCCTTAATCCGCGCTCCGGCGTATATCTGCGTATTGTCACCTACAACAACGGTTCCTTCCATACCGGACGGATCCTGAACAGTCACATCATCACCCAGCCGAAGATCCTTGCCCACATAATCGGTTTTAGGCTCATCGATCTTAATATTGACCTTGCCCTTGAAAATGTCGTGATGTGCCTCGCGATATGAGTCCGTATTGCCTATGTCACGCCAGTATCCCTTTGCCGTATAGCCATACAGGGCTTCCTTGTTCTGCAGCATCAGCGGAAATAGATCCTGAGAAAAATCAAAGTTTTCGCCTGCCGGAATATATTTCAAAATCTCCGGTTCCAGCACGTAGACACCGGTATTAATAGTGTCCGAAATAACTTCACCCCAGCCCGGTTTTTCCAGAAACTGTATGATCCGTTTTTCCTTGTCCGTAATAACGACACCAAACTGAAGCGGATCTTTGACCGATGTCAGCGTAATCGTTGCCATCGCCTTGTTGTCATTATGAAAGTCCATCACCTTCTTAAGATTGAAATCGGTCAGCAGGTCACCACTGATCAACAGAAAACGCTCGTCCAGATACTTTTCCGCCGCCTTGACTGCGCCGGCTGTTCCCATATCCATTACTGGTGTTACATATGTAATCTTGACGCCAAAATCAGAACCGTCACGAAAAAATTTTTTAATCACTTCCGGGTTGTGATAGAGCAGCATGATCAGTTCTGTAATGTCATACTTTTTCAGATGTTCAACAATGTGGAGCATGATCGGTCGATTAAACAACGGAATCATCGGTTTGGGAACCGAACTGGTAAGGGGCTGGATTCTGGTTCCGAAACCACCGGCCATAATTACAGCTTTCATAGTACAACTCCTTGTCTGATTAGTTTTGGTGTCAGAAAAAGTACAATCACAATTGCTGCTAAATTCAAACCTTCACACGCTGGGACTTTTTCTCCAGTACACGGGCAATTTCCTGTTTCAACTCATCAAGGTTTCCCGACTTGACGATATAACCATCGGCCAGCCAGGCAGAAAAATCATCCTTATAGCAGGAAAAGGCAGAACAAAGGATTACCGGCATATCATGACGTTCCTTGACCAGTTTCTGCAGCAGCTCGATGCCGCTCTCATTCTTCAGCTTGATGTCCAGCACCGTCAAATCAAATTCGAACTCCTGCAGTTTTTCAACAGCCTCTGCCGTATTTGCCGCCGTTACAACTTCGTATCCCTCTTCCGCCAACTCATCAGCATACAGAATACGAATATTTGCCTCATCATCTACTACAAGTATTTTCTTCATAACGGCTCCTCCTTCCTTGTGGGAAGTGTAATAGTATAAGTAATGCCACCCTCAGGAGATGCAAAAACATCCAGAGGCACCCCCTGCTTTTCAAGCATGGATCTGCACAACGCTACGCCAAGACCATTCCCCATTTCATTTGTTTCTGAGAACGGGGTAAGCAACTTATCTATCTCTTCCTGTGAAATTTTGTGTCCATAATCCTCAATCACGATTCTAACGTTCCCGTAATATTCAAAAACCTTGACTCCAACCTCTTCACCGGTTCGACCTTCTATATCATTCAGTATTAATGCACGCACACAATATGAAACCTGTTTGAAGTCAACGTATACCATGGGTAAACCATCTGCATGAACAAAATGACATACCCAGCCTTTCTCAAGGAACAGCTTTTGTGCATCCCTGACAGAAGTTTCCACCAACTGGTTCACATCCCAGAAGTCTTTGGTCGGATAAAGAGAGTCAGAGTAATTCAGAATCTCATCCAAGACGCGTTCCAGCTGACTTGCTTCACCAAGAATGGATTCGATGTAATTCTTTTTCGGATCTGTAGAGGGGGTATTTTTCAGTATGGAACGGGCAAATCCGCCAATAATCATCAATGGGTTTCGAATTGAATGTGCAATGCTGGAGGTAATCCGTCCAACCAGTGCCATTTTTTCCATTTTAACAATCAGTTCCTGTTGCTCTTTCAGCTTGTTGTTTGCCTCTGTCGCCTTATTGAGTTCCACCTGCAAACGATCATACAACGCGGCACGTTCAATGGCAAAAGCAACTGTAAAAGTAAATGTCTCCAGCGACTGCATATCTTCTGCAGAGATAGGACGGTGTGTAATGCAGTTATCGGCAATAATCAGACCGACCTTCCGGTTGCGGGAGATCAATGGCATTATCAAAAAGGTATCCACATTAAGCAGGCGGGCAAATTCAGGATCCACATCCGCATTTCGAAAGGCATGTTCAACAAGCATCGGGTGCCTGCTTTCAAGCGCCTTGATCAGAATATGTTCCGTGTTTGAAAAGGGAATGGAAAGCTGTTCGAGCACATCATGAAACTTGGCTTTTTCAGCTGTAAGCTTGTTCTTGCGAAAGTATTGGGCGAGTGTTTTAAGGTCCAGATCATTACGGGATATTTCATCCCAGGCTTGAGAGGCCTCTTCAATATTTCTGGGACCAATGGCCAGATGCCCCTTCAGCTGGGCTTCTTCACGATTAGCCATCAGCAGAAAAGCCCGGTTCATGCCGAAACCTTTTCCGGCTGTAATGGCTGTCAATGCTACTGACAGGACTTCATCCAGATCAACAGAACTCTGTAAAACAGAGCCAAGTTCATGCAGGAAGCGAACTTCGAGGGTTTTATTATCGAGGAAACTGATCAGGGATTGAATCTGGGCTTTTTGCAGCAGATATTCTTCATTTATAATTGAAACTACTGGCGCCCACGGATCACCGCTGTTGCGATAGTTGACCAGATCACGCTTAAATCTGTCGCATTCACAGCATTTTTCCAATATACGAGCCTGTTTTGAAAGCAGCAACTCTTTATCTTCATCGGCGAAGACATGAGGGCAGTCACCCATTGCCACATGATCACTGTTCCAGCAACATTCCCAGTCCAATAGGATTCCCCGTTACGCGTAGTAATGGTAAGTATATCAGACAAAGTTCAACGTTCAAGATAAAGAACTGTTCATAGTTCGTGGTTCAATGCTTAAACCAATAACTACGAACCACGAACAGTTTTCATTTATTTAACATTCCAGGTTGTCCCCTGTGGAGAATCAAGCAGCAGAATCCCTTTTTCAAGCAACAGATCTCTGATTTCATCTCCACGCTTGAAATCTCTTGCTTTACGAGCTTCAGCCCTTTCAACAATCAGGCGCTCTATCTCTTCGGGCGACAAATCAATCTGCGAGGCCTTACTGCTCTTTTTAGTTTCCAACCACTGGGCAGGATTACTGGTAAACAGGCCCAGCACTGATCCGGCATCAATCATCAGATGGCGAACACGTGCCACCAGTGACAATGCAATCGGATTATATTCCGTTGTCTCAGCAAGAAAACGGTTGGTTGCACGTACAACTTCAAAAAGGACTCCAAGTGCCTGCGCCGTATTGAAATCATCATCCATTGCCTCAACAAAGCGCGGCATCAACTGTTCCGCCTTTTGATGCAACTCTGCACCCGATATGGATAAAGTTTCGATTGTTGGAAGCTCTGCCGGAGACTCAGTCCCGCCAAGTATTTCATCCAAACCGGCCAGACAGGAGTAGATCCGTTCCAGACCGGTTGAAGCATCATCCAGATTCTGATCGGAAAAATCAATTGGTGAACGATAGTGGGCCGACAAAATGAAAAAACGCAAAGTTTCCGGATCATACCTCTCAAGCACCTCGCGGATTGTAAAGAAATTACCCAGCGACTTGCTCATTTTTTC
>JBGSQR010000138.1:0-2954 GCA_041737975.1 Geobacterales bacterium
ATAACCAGCGCAACAACAAACCCTTTAACAAGTCCATGTGTGAAACCGGAAAAAATTTTGGCAATTACAATTTCAGAGACCGAAATCGGAGTCACACGATAGGATTCAATGGTAAACTGTACACGTCGATGAAACCAGAGACTCCAGACGCTTTCGTTGTAAGCGGCACTGACAGCGGTCATGGTAATCAGTCCGGGGGCGATGAAAAGGCTGTAGGGCACTCCATCCACCAGGCCGATATAGCCCTGCATGCCGATGCCGAATGCCAGGTACATTGTCAGCGGATAGGCGACAACTGCTGCCAGCTCAGAGAATATGCTGCGCTGCAATACCTGCATGTCGCGCCGCCAGATTGCCAGTGACCCGCCCAGCCTCATTCCCGCACCTCCGCACCGGTCAGACTGATGAAGACCTCTTCCAGGGTACGCTCCTTCAACGCAATCCGTCGCACCGGTGCTCCGTTGAGGGCCGAGACCACCTCGGAAAGACATTCCCACTGTTGCAGCCCAACATAGACAGAGGAGCCCACTACATTTATATCAAGTACACAGGACATCTTCCTGAGCTGATCAGCATAAAATGCGGCATTTTCCTGAAACTCTATAACATATACAGTGCCACCTGCCAGACGATCTTTCAACTCCTGGGTAGTGCCTTCAGCAATCAGGCGGCCGTGGTCCATAATTGCGATTCTGTCACATAGGGATTCAGCCTCATCAAGGTAATGAGTTGTCAGAAAAATTGTCATCTTGCCGGCAATTGAGCGGATATAATCCCAGACAGCGCGCCGTGACTGGGGGTCCAGTCCAGTAGTAGGTTCATCCAGAAAAAGTACTTTTGGCTCATGAAGCAGTGCGCGGGCAACAACAAGTCGACGCTGCATACCTCCTGAGAAATTATCAGTAAAGTCCTTCTGACGGCCGGTCAATCCCATTAGATCCAACAGCTCATCAATCCGCTGGCGGTAAAGTTTTTTATCCATACCATGCAGTCTTGCATGCAGTTCAAGGTTCTCCCTGGCGGTCAGATAGCGATCAAGACTGTTTTCCTGTGAGACAACTCCGATCAATGAGCGAATGGCGCGTCCATCGGAACGGGTATCCAGTCCACCGACATATGCCTCGCCACTGGTCTGGCGCATCAGTGTTGTCAAAATACGGATCAGAGTTGTCTTGCCGGCACCATTCGGCCCCAGTAGGCCAAAGATAGAGCCCTGCTCTACCGATAAATCGAAATGATCAAGGGCGGTCAGATCACCATATTGTTTAGTAAGTGATTTAGTGGTAATGGCGTATTGCATTAAAAAGATATATCACAACAAAACTGATATGGGTACATGCCAAATTTGCGAATTTAGCCAATCTGTATTTCTTAGGCTTGAAACTTTGACAGTGCGGCTACGGATGAGGTATAGTGTAAAAATTGATTATCTGCTTATTGTGGTAACTTTGTGAAAAGGTAAGATAGTCAGGCAATCATAATACAGTATATTATTTTCCCATAATCAGTCATATCGCCCGCTACATGGTGTTGCGGGCTTTATTGTCTTTACACAAAAGTTCCACAGGAACAATCTACCCAAGAAAACAGGATACCCATGAACACGAAGAAGTTATCGGCAGGAGACATTATTGAATCGCGTTGTACAAAATGTCGCGAGATTCTTAATCACCGTATTGTTGCTATGGTTGCAGAAAAGGTTGTGCGTGTTGAGTGCAACACCTGTGGCGGAACACACAACTACTACCCGCCACCTGTAGCTAAAACTGCAAAAACAATCGGTACTCCTGCAGCAAAAAAACCGTCTACTCCGCGCGCTGCAAAAAAAGATCCTGCTTCGGCAGATCGTGAAGAATGGATTTCTCTCAGACCCACAATTGACCTGGATAAGGTTATTAATTACAACATGAATGCAAAATTCAAAAAAGGGGCACTGATAAGTCATCCGTCTTTCGGAATTGGCCTTGTCAAGCTGGTTATTGTCCCCAATAAGATGCAGGTTCTTTTTGAAGACGGAATCAAACTGCTTCGCTGCCTCTGATTTATTTAAAATGGAGCATTATTGAAGAAAAATCGTAATCAGGAATTCAGCGCTAAAGCTCAGCAGAAAAAAGCTGACAAAATCGGAATTAAAGACGGCCTGATCGTTGCTCACCATGGTGTTGCAGTTGAGGTCCTGTTAAACGACGGCGAACGCCGGATGGTCAGGTCCAAAAGAAATTCAGGTCACGTTGTCGGTGATGACGTTTCTGTCACGGGTGAAGTGTTGAAACGACTACCCCGTAAGACAGAACTTCGTCGTAAAGATGCCAGAGGAGGAATTCATCTGGTAGCAGCCAACCTGGATGTACTTGGCATCGTGCTGGCACCACTCTCTCCGGCAAGTTTCATTGACCGCGCCATCGTCGCCGCCAGAGCAGCTGGGCTGATTCCTTTTCTGGTAATTAACAAGTGTGACCTGGCTGCCACAGCAGAGTTGGTTGCTTTAGTAAAAACCGTATACGCTGACTGTGTTGAAATTTTCACCCTTAGTGCAGCAATGCAATCAGGGTTGGATCCACTGAAAGAATTTCTCAGCCAGGGACATCGTGGTGTTTTTGTGGGAAACTCAGGAGTTGGGAAAAGCTCGTTATTAAATGCTATTTGCCCTGAAATCGATTTGAAGGTCGGTGAGATTAATCTTTTTAATGGTCTGGGGCGTCACACAACAACAGTCTCAACGCTGCACTCACTGGCCAGCGGCGGTGAACTGGTCGACACACCAGGATTCAGGGATTTTGGTCTGGTTGAAATATCTGTCGAAGATCTGGCGAAATATTTTCCGGGCTTTGAAGAACATAGAAACATCGCCTGCAAATTTCGAAACTGTCGGCACAGGACAGAACCGGGATGTAGGGTCGTTGAACTTGTAAAATCCGGCAAGATCACAACAGAGAGATAT
Organism: Geobacterales bacterium; assembly: GCA_041737975.1. Classification (GTDB taxonomy): domain Bacteria; phylum Desulfobacterota; class Desulfuromonadia; order Geobacterales; family Pseudopelobacteraceae; genus JBGSQR01. The sequence continues at coordinate 2,942 of JBGSQR010000138.1, forward strand.
GAAACTTATCTTA
>JBGSQR010000152.1:0-8196 GCA_041737975.1 Geobacterales bacterium
CTCAATCAAGGATATCAAACGATCAATCAAGATGCTGCCGGAAAACAAACTGATTGGAATGGTTCTGAACAGACATAAGTCTTCCGATGGCATTGCAACAAAAAGAAAGAAATGATTGGAAAGATGTTTAAAGGGCAGATATTTACACAAATATCTGCCGCTGGTCACTGCTGCCTTGGTTCGTACCAGCATTCAGAATAGTACTGTAAGTCTCACTGCGGTCGGGTGCTTTGTCGATCGTAAACAATCGGGCATATTTACCCATCCTGGATACTGTCTCAGGGGTAACTATTATTGATTTTATTGCGGCAGCAAGATCCTGTTTATTTCCGGCACGAATAACCATTCCGGTTTCACCGTCAATCATCAGTTCTCTCGGCCCGCCCTCGTCTGTAACAATTACCGGCAGCCCTGATGCCTGTGCTTCCAGCACGACATTGCCGAAAGTGTCAGTGGCGCTTGGAAAGACAAAAAGGTCCGATGAGGCATACCCCCGTTGCAACTCCTCTCCTGCCAGATAGCCTGTAAAAAGGACCGGATAGCCTTTCAGGAGTGTCTCCATTTCAGCGCGAAAAGGACCGTCACCAATAACAGCCAGTGAAATATCCGCGCCCTCATCAACCAGCTCCCTGAAAGCATCAACCAGCAGATCCAGTGCTTTTTCACGGGATATCCGACCAACGTATAACAATGTCAGGGAACCGTTTAAACCCAAGTTGTTCCAAAACTGCGGATCGCGCTTATCCGGACTGAAAAGTTCCGTATCCACCCAGCGTGGTAGCGGTTTCATCTTCTCCAGGGGAAGGCCTCTTGAAAACAGCTGGTCCCTGGTTCCAACTGAAGGAACCAGCACTTCCTCCATCTGGTTATAAAACCAGATCATATAACTCCAGGCAGCCTGTTCCAGAAACTCATCATTTGTAAGACTTCTAACATATTGGGGGATATCGGTATGATAGGTTCCGGCAACCGGAATATCCATCAACCTGGCGATCAGCAGCCCTAAAAGCCCTACTGTGCCCGGCGTACTGATATGAATACGGGTAAAACCTTCCCGCTCGATGTAGTCCATGACATCCAGAATCGGCGGAAAGTTAAGTTTCAGCTCCGGATATTCAGGCAGAACAAAGTCACCCACCGACTGAAATCTGACAACACCTTCCATGGCCTGTGGCACCTGGTCTGAAGTTATTACGGTCAGCCCCACCCCTCTCTCCCGGGCCGTTTTTATCAGTCGCTTGATTGTAATAGCAACACCATTGATCTCGTCCAGTGTGTCGGTGAAAAGTGCGATTTTTTCCGACTGATCAATCCTTGCCGCAGGCGGAAGGAGGTGAGAGACCTCCTTGATCAGTTCCTTGCCCTTGTGCTGGTGGTGAAAGGCCAGATAATATGGGGAAATCAGCATATGAACCAGACCGATTGTACCGGCTGTATTCAGAAATTCAAAAAATCCGGCATTCATGGATAGGTTCATCAATCGATTGCTGTAATGAAACAGCAGGCGATTGGCCAGTCTGCTGGTTACGGCAAATATTTTCCGGTTATGGTCGGCATCGCGAATGCTATCCAGAAATTCTGAGTTATTGAGCAGTAGCCTGGCTTCATTCTCCAGAACATCCTCGAAACTGCTGTCGCTTTGCTTGCGTGAGGTCGGCAGATTTTTATGGACAAACAATCGCAATTTATCCACCAGCGACATCTTGTCGCTACCCAGATTAAAAAATCGATCCATCAAAGCACTGATAAATGGTGAAGAAACACGGCGGTTGCCTGCAAAACGCTCGCGATAGAAACTGTGCCCAATGCCGTAGAGGCTGTGGGCCATGGTCAACGGCCCTCCGTCCTGACCATCCTCCTGGCACCTGTTGTTTCTGATGGCTTCAACATAGGCTTCCACTGTTGGAGCTTCTATTGTTGTAGTATGCGCCCGGGCAATGAACAGGCCACCATGGTCGTCCGAACCGCCCACCATGCCTTTGACCCAGGGTACGGCACCGTAAGGCTGCAGGTCATGTTTGTTCGACAGATTAATAATTGTCTCTTCAGTCAGATTAGATACCAGACGTTTGGTAAAGCTGTTGAACCGCTTTGCACGACAGCCGTTTTTAACCTCAATGGTGGTAAAAAGCAGCAGTGATTTTTCAATGATATCCAGGGTCAGCTTGTCGTTCTGGGCGTAGAGCGGATGGGCCAGGAAGTGGGCAATTTTCTGTGAATGAAGATAAGCCACCAGCTCATAAACGTTTTTACGCAGTTCCATGATATCCATGAACTTCCGCTCGTTAATGTGCAATACCACCACATGCACCTTGCAGCCGTTTTCAGGAAAGTAAGCCGTGATTTCGGAACTGATGAAGGTTCCGGGCAAGTGGGCTATTTCCTGTGCCCCGGTAATAACGTTGTGGTCGGTGATGGTGACGAAATCCATACCCCGCTCGCGAGCGGTTTTGTAGACATGCAGGGGCGAGGTATAGCTCTCCGGGCAGTTGAACTTGCGCATTGCCCAGTAGGTCGGTTTGTTGGAATGGCTGGAATGTACGTGCAGGTCTGCTTTAAAAGTTTTCATGGATATATTGATAGCATACCCATGTTACAGGAATGTTTAGGTCTGGTAATTGTTTTGTGGAAAAATAAAATGGTCGATAAAATTATTTAGCAATAAATGCCTTTAGGACAAGAAACCGAATTCTTCTTTCTATTTTCTTGAGAACTTATGACCTTCATTTATTTCACAGTTTTTATCGCGCCGACCCTGCCCAAAAACAACCGTGTGCTGAAAGTAGATCACCAGACAGAAGAAAATTATTACCACTGAGATACCGATAAAAAAGTTCATGCCGATCCTCCTTTCCTTACAGCTACATCATATCATTGGCCTCCCCTTAGAGATGTTACTTTTATGTAACAAGTGTGTTACAAACACTTTAAAAATCAACTTGTTTGGCAATCAGTAGTATAATAGTTATAATAACTATTATAGTTATTATGTTTGTGGTAAAGTTGTTACTGTAAACTATTGTTTATTGCACTGTATTGGGAAAAGTCAGCAAAAACTCACTCGTTGCCCCACTAAAAAGACATTTTGACCAAAAGGAGCGGACTATGAAAAAAGAAAAAGTAAAACTTAACGAAAAAGAGCAGTCAAAACCTGTTGTTGAACAGGCCTCTAAAAAGAAAGCACCTGCAAAAAAAGAGAAGGCTGCCAAACCGCTTGAAGAAACAGTTGCTGCAATACCCAAAACCAAAAAAGTAAAACCAGAAAAGAAAACCGTTGAGGCGGTCGAACCAAAGCCTCAAAAATCTCCGAAGGAAGACAAGATGACAAAATTTCTTGTCAGTATGAAAAAGTCGGTGCGCAAGAGTATCAAGAAGGAGGCTGCAGAGGCGGGTATCAGTATGAATGAATATATTGTGCTGGCTGCAGTGGAAAAACTTAAGCAAGAAATCAATTAACCTGAGTAGTGCAACCTCCCTTCTCCCTGAGAACCTTCCGGGAGAAGGGAATAGTATTAAATCAGCTCCCTACAAAACATTTACGCTCTCGTTCCTTTTCCAGCCATAAAAACGCTTTGCTTCCGGGTACAAAGTCATCGTTCCAAAATATTCCGACCTGATCTTATGCAGCGGTGTAACCTTACTGGCTAATGTTTCAAATTCAGGATCACCGGGGCGATAGCTTTTGCATCCAACTGACTCAAGCGGAATTTCTTTGGCCTTTTGCTTCATTGAAATCACCTCTGTAATTATCGGATCAGAATACCTGTGAAACGCATCCTAGCAAAACAGTATGACAACCGTATGGCGATTGTTTAAGGATTTTGTAAAATAAATGAAAAACTGACTTCGACTTCAAAAAAGATTAGACAAAACTATCACTTCAAAAACAGACTCTCCAGCCCCAGTGTTCTGCGCATATCCCAGATATTCATAAACAGCACATCAAAGCGCTCCTCGCGAATCTGCTCTTCCTCTCTTTCCCAGAAAACCAGATTTGACGCAGGATACAGATAACCAAAAGTGTAAGCTGTCATACTGCGTTTTTTACGGGCAATCTGTTCAACCGGATATCGATAGAGCCTTTCCTGCTGATGCACCAGCTTTAAGGCTTCCACTCTCACGTTGCGCGCCGATACCAGCAGACGTTCCGAATCCTCCATCATTTTAAAATCAAATAAACCATGCCCCCGTTTTGCCAATAGCGCCCGCAGGGTCAATGCCCGATGTCGGGCCCTCAATGCGGTCACTTGCAAACCTGTTATCATTTCTTCAACTAGTTTGACCTCCATCCCCTGCCCCGCTCTACGTTTGTTCAGTACATGATGGCGCGACCTTAACTGACCGCAAAGCGATTCCATTTTTACGGCATAGGTTTCCAGATCAGTCACAGGTCCGGCTAATATGGAATCTGCCTTGTCCTGTCCTGCCTCATGTAACAGCCAGGAATAGCTGAATCCGGGATCGGGCTGAAATGGGCGGTAAAAAGGTTGCGGCAATTCAGAAAAGGGTGTCAAGGCGGCCATGTACCTCAAAAGCTCTTTTTCCTTCAGATACAGGTTCTGCATTTCCAGGGCTGCTTTAACTAGTTTTTGCAGTTGCGGATCCGGGATCAACTCTTGCAGCCTCGATAAGGGCGATACAGGACGCAATCTGTTGTTGTCGGAGAGCTGCCAGGACCAGCGGGCGATACTCCAATCCACCAGCCAGTAGCCCCATTCCCAGCCTGATGTGAAGGTCAGGTGACCGCTTACTCCCGCCCTGGACATTTTTTCAATATCATCCCGGCGGGCATCCAAGTAGGGAAGTATCAACAGCGGAACTGAACTGTCGAAACCGACCCAGTAGGAGGACTCAGGCCAGTACCAGGTTTCACGCTGCTTGCTTTCTGCTGTAGCTGCCTCCAGCATGAAGCGCTGATTCTGATTGCCATAGACCGGCGCTTTTGATTCAGAGGCGGAATAGCACATGACCGTATGAATCATGATGCCACTGCTCTGCAAACGTGGTTTGCGAACCTTGTCGCCTTTTTCAGCACAGATAACATGGGTGGCATAGAGCAGTTTTGAACCGTATCGTTGTCTGACTTCATTTTCCAGATGGGTCTGAACATCCGGCAGCAATCTATCCAGAAAAGGAAGATGCTCACCCAGAGTTGCCTCCAGACTGATAAAATCCCAGGGTGTCTGAAAAAGCCAGGTCAGGGTATTATCCACCTGCCTGTTGTAGGATGGATAAGGCCGCAGGAGTGTGATGGCCTGAAAAGCCTGCTGCTGCAGCATGGCCAGGGATATCTCAACTCCGCAGCGGATGCCGCGTTGATGGGCATAGTCCACAATCCGGCTGGCGTGCTGCGGCCAGGTTTTGCGATCAATGCCACGCAGAAGGAAAAACTGAAAGGTGTTCTGACCATTGCGGGCCAGCCAGTTCAGATATCCTTTTATATCTTCCAATGCACCTGGCATGGCTGGATTGTGAAGCTGTTCAGTCAGCTCGATTGGATGGAGTGTGTGAAGATGAAAACCGCGTTTTTCGAAACGGGGTGTTCCATTGAAGGTAAATTTATTTTCAAGCGGCCAGCGAGACAGATTGGGAATAATGGTTTCGCGCGGGTGGTGAAATCTGAAACCGATTTTTTCCTGCAGCAGTCCGTACAAACCATTGGCCACCCCTTCAGGTGACCCGGCTTGCAGCATCAATGTAACAACTCCATCACTTTGTGAGGAGCGCCAGCTGTAAGAACCCTCTGGGACTGATGTACAACTGTACTTACTATGTGAACGGCATGATTCATCCGGTTTGTTTATTTTGCCCATATCAGGAAGAAGCAGTCTGACGGTTCCACCAGGTTTATTGATAGTAATATTACGGTTATGGAAGGCTTTCTTGAGCAGGGAGACGGTATCATCTATGGCAAGCCTGGATACGGTTGCCTGTAACAGTATGGGAGGCGCCTGAATATTTATCGCATGGACTGCAGCAAACGCTTTATATGGACTCAGCAACAGCAGGAGCGCTGTTAAGAAACAATGAAATAGACATGTGAAATTAACAGGCATTTATTCAGGCAATGACAGGCACGAAATCTGTCAATATATACAGTAATACAGAACTGTATCTGCCAGGATCACGGCTGATTATCAAGAGTGGTTTTTTCATGTTGCAGGAGAATAACACCTGATTATTAAAAAATGATGGCGGAAGCGTAACAATCTGGTTTCATAACCAAATTAATTTTCACAATATTTTTATTGTCATCACATGGCTGTAATAATTGTCAGTTATAGTTAGTAAAAATAAGAAAGTGAGACAACTATGACTATAAGAATCAGCGAAGATTATTATTACTGGTGTTGTGAATGGTGCGACACGGAAAACCGTGTGCTTTGGGAAAAGGTCAGTGAAGGCATTTACTGCGGCGCCTGCCATAAGCAGGTAGATACAGACATGGAAACTTTGATAAAGCATGAAGCAGCATAGATGTTTACTAATAATACCTTAGTTGAAACTTTAGGTAACAATTTTCACAATATTCACATATGCGACATGTTCTGGTAACAACAGCATGCTATAAAGCAGACAATTAAATATTGGGTACCTTGCTGACCTGATCCCCTTCAGGCCCCAGAAAGCCCGGACATTAAACGTTTATACGTTTTGTCCGGGCTTTTTTTTATTTTGTAGAGTTACGGAATGATAATCTATGAACTTAAAAAAGATTAAATATGAATTGTTTTTGATGTTTACAGTTGCACTGCTGCTCTTTCAGACCGGCATACAACTGCTGCACCATCATCATCACAACTCGTTCTATGACCAGCAGGATGGTTTCCATTCGCTCTGCACAGATCTGGCCTGTCCTTCAAAAACATCTGCTTCATCAACATCTCACTCTGAAAACATCTATCTGTTTACGCCTTCATTCCATCTCAACCCGCCCGCCTTAACCTTCAACTACCAGTTCACAGGTCACCATAATCTACGATTGTCAGCTAATTCCTTATCTAAATTCCATAATCGCGCTCCACCAGCCTGACTTCCTGAACTCCTTACAAAAGACAAAGCCAAACCCATTGCGAGATGGGGACGGAAAGCCACGGGTCCCACGAGGATAGCCGGGTTGCCTGATTTATCAAGCAACCCGGTTTTTTTTTGCAGTCAAATAATTGCAAAGGAGGTCTTAAACAATAGATTAGCAAGAATTCGGGGGAACCCCTCAGTATTCATGGTCGCACAAACCTGATCCATAGACAGGTACAAATTCAAATCAACACGAAGAAAAGGAGATTTACCAATGAAAACGATTAAAAGAATCGTGAAAGGAAATCAAAAATGAATATTCTCAATAAAAAAAATATGATGACCCTGTTATTTGCGGCTTCACTGCTGCCTCTGGCTGACAGGGTTGAAGCTGCACCCGGTCTCGATTTCTCGGCAATGGCGCCGTATGAAAATGGCGGACCAAACACTTTTGGCATCAGCAATGGCTATACGGTTGTGGGCTGGAAGTTTTCACCCAAGACAGACCTGTTCCTGACAAAACTGGGCGTATACGATGCCGACAAGGACAGAATGCACAGTGAACAGCACCAGGTCGGCATCTGGTCTTCTGCCGATTCTGCCTCTCCTCTGGCATCGGTAATAATCGATGAAAACAAGGGTAACATCCCAGTGGCATCTTCGCCAGGAAATGCCCTGTTCCATTTTGAATCTCTTGCTGCTCCAATCAAATTGATTGCCGGCATGACTTACTATGTTGGTGCAACACTGTATTCCGGCACAGTGACTCAACCTGGGCAAATCCCCAATAGCACCGACTTTGACTCATTTGCATCAATCAACGGCGATGTGCCGGTTACAATCAATCCGTACATCAACTATCTGGGCAATGCCTATGCAACTTCTTCAAGTAATGCTCTTGTATTGCCGAATTTAAGTTACAGCGAGGCAGCCTACACGATCGGGGCTAATATTGATGTGACCCCCACCCCGATCCCTGCCGCTGCATGGCTATTAGGTTCCGGCTTGTTGGGGCTTGTGGGAATGCGTAGAAGGCAGCAGTAAACTGTTTTCACAAAATTAACATTTACGACATATGCAGGTAACCCACATATGTTAAACAGTCACTAAATTGAATACTGGGTACCTTGCTGACCTGATCCCCCTCAGGAACCAGAAAGCCCGGACAATGCGTTTTAC
>JBGSQR010000164.1:0-2142 GCA_041737975.1 Geobacterales bacterium
TGCAGTGATGAACAACAGGTTGATTTCTTTGTCAAAAAGATAAAACGCAGCAAACATAGCCAGACAATCATGTGTGGTTGCAACTATGGCTCCGATACCGAACTTGAAATCAAATCTCCAGGCAATGTACAGAACTATGCACAGAAAAGATATGGCAACAGCTGTCAGGGTATCATTGCGGAGTTTGTCACCAATAGAAGGACCGATTTCCGAAGAACTTTCCATTACAAACGGGTTATTTACCAATTCTTTTTTAAATGCGATCTGTACCGCTTCAGCAGGCTTTCCAAGCACAGTTCCAGAATTATTGTCCAGCTTTACCAGAAGTTTGTTGCCATCTTTTACTTCTTGAAGATCGGCTTTAACAATTCCATTTTTGTGCAATGCTGCACGCGCATCGGCAATCTGAAACGGCTTTTCGAACTTCAACTGAATCGATGTGCCACCAGAGAAATCAATCCCCATATTGGCAGTACCACGTGTTATCTGGATAATACCGATTATACCTATCAAGGAAATTACTGCAGAAATTATGAACGAAATTTTCTGCTTACCGATAAAATCTATGTTGGTTTTTCCCAAAAATTCCATTTATCTTAATCCCCCTATATACTCAATTTCTTGACATTTCCCTTATTGAGGAACAGGTCAAAGATAACCTTGGTGCCAATCAGCGAAGTAAAAAGATTGATAATTACACCCAGACTGAGAGACACTGCAAAGCCCTTGACCGGACCGGTACCAAACTGAAACAGTACAGCAGCTGTGATCAGCGTGGTAACGTGGGAATCCATAATTGTCAGGAATGCCTTATCATAACCGGCATCCAGGGCGGATTTAGGTGACTTCCCAAGCTTGAGCTCTTCACGTATACGTTCAAAAATAATAACATTAGCGTCAACTGACATGCCGATTAGCAGAACTATGGCTGCTATACCAGGAAGGGTCAGAGTTGCGCCAAGCGCGGCAAGTGAACCCATCAGGAATAGAATATTTAACACCATACCAAAGTTGGCAATCAAACCGGACAGTTTGTAATAAATCCCCATGAAGACAACAACAAGTAGGACACCGATAATACCGGCATAGAGTCCTTTGTTGATAGAATCCTGACCAAGTGATGGTCCAACTGTCATATTCTGAATAATTTTAACCGGCGCTGGCAAAGCACCGGCGCGGAGAACAATTGCCAGGTCGGCAGCCGTCTTTTCGGTAAAGTTACCGGAAATCTGGGCGCTGCCTCCGGAGATACGTTCTCTGATGACCGGAGCGGAATAAACATTACTGTCCAGTACAATGGCAAATCTCTTGCCTACGTTGGTTGCCGTGACCTGATCAAACAGTTTCGCGCCAAGCGCATTAAACTCGATACCAACATAAGGCTGGTTGAATTGTGAATCAATCCGCACCTGGGCGTCTGTCAGCAGATCTCCGGTAATAAGTGTCTTTTTCTGAACGACCAAAGGTATTTCAGTAACCGCACCGGTCGTCCGGTCAACCATTTTTTCCTTCAGCAGTTCGGCGTCTTCCGGAATTGTGGCTGAGTTTGCAGGAATATCCTCACGCACCATCTTGAATTCGAGTCGGGCTGTCTTGCCAATCAGATCAATTGCTCTCTGCGGGTCCTTGATACCTGGCAACTGGACAACTATATGATTAATGCCTTCACGCTGGATTGTCGGTTCAGAAACACCAAACTGATCAATCCTGTTACGAATGGTCTCAAGTGCTTGAACAACAGATTTGTCTTTGCGATCCAGTACCTGTATTTCAGGCATTTTCAAACTAAGGCCGACAAAACCGCCTTCGTCATAGATAGAGCTCTGATCATAGTTGGGATACTTATCCTTAAGAAGTTTCTGAACAGTCTCAGCAGTTCCCTTCTCATAAAGCAGCAAAGACACTTTGTCAGCACCTGAACGGTTGATTCTCTTGAAACGAAGATTTTTGCTGTTCAAGGTGTCTTCAAGATCAGTAGCTATAATATCCAGCGATCCCTCCACAGCCTTAACCGTATCAACTTCAAGTACCAGATGGGTTCCCCCCTGAAGGTCAAGTCCCAGATGGATCTTGTCTTTAGGCAGGAGTCCGGTCCACCACGCTGGCAGATTAGCAACCAGAGTAGGGGTCAGATAGAGAAAA
>JBGSQR010000187.1:0-1777 GCA_041737975.1 Geobacterales bacterium
CAATCAGCAGATAGATTGCCAGAGGTAATAGTGCGTAGGAAAGAGTTGCCAGGTCGAACATAAATCCAGTTCCCATTGCTTTCAATATTAGGCCGAAAGTAAGTCCTGAATCTGGTGGTGTGAAGGCGAAAAGCAGGACACGAATAGTGGTCATGATAGCTAGAAAAATTAAAGATATCAGGGTCAAAAGACCAGTACGCTGTTTCGGCATTTTGGGTTCCTTATATTTGTACAATTAATCTGATTTAGATGTTGGCGCCGAATTCGCGCTTAATTAAAAATTATACTCTTTACATGGGGTGAGTACAAGAAAAAGCTATTTGTGTCATGCATGCCAGTTAGTCATGATGTTTTGTGAAAGCCTCGATTGATAAGCAATAAAATCCATATAAAACCTTGCGGTAAAACTGTTAGCTATGATAAATTATTCCACTTTTATACGCTAAAAATAACCTGTCCGGGGGACATTCATCATGTCGGAAAAAAAAGAAACGCTGGAAAGAAATAAGGCGATTGATCTTGCTTTGAGCCAGATTGAAAAACAGTTTGGTAAGGGCGCGATCATGCGTCTTGGAAATGACGAAGCTTTGCCGGGAATAGAGGCTATCTCCACCGGTTCCATTTCACTGGATATGGCGCTTGGAGTCGGTGGCGTGCCGCGTGGCAGAATCGTTGAAATTTACGGTCCGGAGTCTTCCGGTAAAACAACTCTGGCGCTGCACATTGTTGCAGAGGCAATGAAAACAGGTGGGATTGCCGCTTTCGTTGATGCTGAGCATGCGCTGGATATCGGCTATGCCAGGAAGCTGGGTGTCAAGACCGATGACCTTCTGGTGTCTCAGCCCGATACAGGTGAGCAGGCTCTGGAAATTGCTGAAACACTGGTCCGCAGCGGAGCTATTGATGTTCTGGTTGTTGACTCGGTGGCTGCTCTGGTGCCCAAGGCGGAAATCGAGGGTGATATGGGCGATTCCCACATGGGTCTCCAGGCGCGTCTCATGTCACAGGCTCTGCGCAAGCTGACCGGTATTATTTCTAAATCCAACTGCTGCGTGATCTTTATCAATCAGATCCGCATGAAGATCGGTGTCATGTTTGGCAACCCGGAGACCACAACCGGCGGAAACGCACTCAAGTTTTACGCTTCGGTCCGTATGGATATTCGCAAGATAGCCACTCTCAAACAGGGAGACCAGGTGATCGGGTCACGCACCAAGGTCAAGGTTGTCAAAAATAAGGTTGCACCACCCTTCCGCGAAGTAGAGTTTGATATCCTTTACGGTGAAGGCATTTCCCGAACAGGCGATGTGCTGGATCTGGCTGTTGACAGGTCCATCGTGGAAAAAAGCGGTGCCTGGTATTCCTATGGTAAAGAGCGTATAGGGCAGGGACGTGAAAATTCACGGACCTGGCTGACTGAACATCCGGAGACGCTGGCCGAGATCGAAGGCAAGCTGATGGATCTGCTGAAAGCACCACTGGCTGCAAAGGCTTAAATTTTAGTGAAGCGAAATATAGTTACTCTCTGCAGTTTATACTCGGAGGTAGTCAATGGATTTAAATGAAATTTTGACCATTGCGGTCAAGGCTAAAGGTTCCGACGTACATATCAAGACCGGCTTGCCACCGATTGTTCGAATTGATGGCAAGTTGCATCCGATTCCCAATGCGCCTCGCCTGACGCCTGATATCGTCGGAACCATGTCTCAGGGGATGATGAATGATCGTCAGCGTCGAATCTTTGAGGAAAACTCGGAGTGCGACCTGGCCTATGCCG
>JBGSQR010000280.1:0-3214 GCA_041737975.1 Geobacterales bacterium
ACTCGTATTTCCTCCAAAGTTATTAAGCTAGCTTATTCTATAATCTCTAAAAACAGGCTGGGTTCACGCAACGACGCGACGGCGCAACGAAAATCATCATACAAAACGGTTCAGATTTGTAAAACGTTGCGTCGTTGCGCCGTCGCGTGAAACAAAGTTATTCTTGTCTTAACCTGTTAAAGTCACTAATTCAAACCCAACACGTCCTGCATATCATACAGCCCCGGTTTTTGCGTCACCACCCACTTGGCCGCACGAACAGCGCCGCGCGAGAACATATCGCGGGTCATGGCGCGATGGGACAGCTCAATGCGCTCACCCATGCCGATGAAGTAGACTGTATGTTCACCAACGATGTCGCCACCCCGGATAGTCTGCATGCCGATCTCTTCCTTGGTGCGCTCACCGGTGATGCCTTCGCGGTGGCAGTTTGCTACTTTGTTATAGTCACGCCCCAAAGCTTCGGCCACAACCTCGCCCATGCGAACAGCCGTGCCGGATGGTGCATCTTTCTTGAAGCGGTGGTGCGCTTCGACAATTTCCACGTCAAAGTCATCGCCGAGCGTTTTGGCAATATCCTTCAAAATCTTGAAACAGACATTGACACCTACGGACATGTTCGGCGCCAGTATGGCCGGGATATCCCTGGCCAGCTCAACAGCCAGTTCGCGCTCTTCCGGTGTGAAACCGGTGGACCCTATCACGATCGACTTTTTCTGCAGGCCGCAGGCTTCCAGATTTTTCAGTGATACTTTCGGTGTAGTAAAATCAATCAGCACGTCACAACCTGCGATGATTTCATTAAGGTTGTCGGAGATATTCACTCCCAGAGCGCCGCAACCTGCCACCAGCCCCACATCCTGACCGACCAGCGGATGGCCGGGACGTTCCAGTACACCGGTCAGCTGAACACCTTCCACTTCATTTACCGTATTAACAATGTGCCGCCCCATGCGCCCTGCGCCACAAATCGCTACTTTAATCATATAAAACCTCTTTAATTGCTGTCTGCTTAATCATAACCAGACCAAGCAGCAACAGCATGTATTAGATCAAACCATACTCTTTCATGATTTCAGTCAGCTTGGCCGTATTGGCAGCGCTCATCTCGCAAAGCGGCAGACGAACTTCTCCGCTGCATTTGCCCATCATCCCCAATGCAGCTTTGACAGGCACCGGATTTGTTTCAATAAACATGGCGTTGCTGATTTTCAGCATTTTCAGGTGCAGCCTGCGCGCTTCTTCCAAATTGCCCGCATTAAATGCATCCACCATAGCAGCGACTTCTCCAGGCATGATATTGGCCACAACCGAGATAATCCCTTTGCCGCCACACGCCATCATCGGAAAGGTAATGAAGTCGTCACCGGAAAGAACGCCGATATTGTCACCACAAAGACTGATGATTTCCGAGGCCTGCTGAAGCGAGCCGGTGGCCTCTTTAATTGCCACGATATTCTTGTGAATAGAAAGTCTGGCAACGGTTTCCGGCAGCATGTTGACGCTAGTACGACCCGGTACATTGTAGAGAATCTGCGGAATATCAACTGCATCGGCTATGGCCAGATAGTGACGGTAAAGGCCTTCCTGGGAGGGTTTGTTGTAATAAGGTGTAACCAGCAGCACTCCGTCAGCCCCGGCATCTTTGGCCTGGCGGGTGAGCAGGATAGCTTCGGCTGTGGAGTTTGAACCGGTTCCGGCAATGATCGGTACACGTTTGGCGGCCTGCTCGATAACGATCTGAATAACCTTGATATGTTCTTCATAGTCCAAAGTCGATGATTCACCTGTTGTACCGCAGGGCACAATGGCATCGGTACCATTCTCAATCTGGAAATCAACGAGTTGGCGCAGTTTTTCTTCATCAAGCCGGCCATTTTTAAACGGTGTTACAAGGGCGACTATACTACCTTCAAACATGATATACCCCTTTTCCAATTAACCTGTTTTGAGAGTATTTAGAAAACTTCACAAAAACGAAGCTACCTTTTCTCCCCTGACCAATTCCTCTATTGTTTCACGTTCGCGGATCACCTCGAACTTGTCACCTTTGACCATTACTTCAGCAACACGTGGACGGCTGTTATAGCTACTGCTCATGGCAAAGCCGTAAGCACCGGCGGACATGAAGGCCATCAGGTCATCCTGCCTGAACATCGGCACTTCGCGATCCTTGACCAGGAAGTCTCCGGATTCACAGATCGGACCGACAATATCCGCCACAATCATACCGTCCTGATCTTTAACAATCGGCTGAACGCCATGGTAAGAGCCATAGAGAGCCGGACGGGCCAAATCATTCATACCGGCATCAATCATGATGAAATTTTTATCGTCACGCTGCTTGGTATAAAGGCACTTGGCAGCCAGAATACCGGCATTGCCCACAATATTGCGGCCCGGCTCAAACAGCAGGTGCATACCCAGATCCTTGGTGGCGGCCACAATTTCCTGACCGTAGTCCAAAGGAAGTGGCGGTGCCTCATCGTTATACTGAATACCCAGGCCGCCGCCGCAGTCAAAATATTTCAGTTCAATTCCCTGGCTGCGCAGCTTAGCGATCATAATCTTCAGCTTTTCGATGGAATCCACAAAAGGTTTGACCGTTGTCAACTGGGAGCCGATGTGCATATCAATACCGATCACATCAATGCCTGGCAAAGTGGCTGCTCTGGCATATTCCTGCATGGCTGTATCAATTGTAATACCGAACTTGGCATTTTTCAGGCCAGTGGTGATGTAAGGGTGTGTGCCAGGATCAACATCAGGGTTGACGCGGATCGAGATACCGGCTTTCTTGCCCATGCGCACGGCGATCTCGTTCAGGCGTGTCAATTCCTGCTCGGACTCCACGTTAAACATCAAGATACCGGTATTCAGGGCGTATTCAATCTCATCGTCTTTTTTGCCAACGCCTGAGTAAACAACTTTTTTCGGATCAACACCAGCCTTGACGGCACGGTAAAGTTCTCCACCGGAAACGATATCGACGCCGCCGCCCAGGTTGATGAATGTTTTGAGTACGGACTGGGTAGAGTTTGCTTTGACCGAATAACAAATGGTGTGCGGCATTGCGGCAAAGGCTTCATCAAAAGCCTTGAAATGGCGCTCCAAAGTGGCATGGGAATAGATGTAAACCGGCGAACCGACCTTTGAAACGATCTCTTTTATTGCAACATCTTCTGCGAAAAGCTCAATGCCTTTGTACTGAAAG
>JBGSQR010000212.1:0-7186 GCA_041737975.1 Geobacterales bacterium
GGGGGACATGGAATTATCGGTCAAAATCGGAATTATTATATGCAACCGCTACAGGCGCTGCGCTGGCGGAAAATGCTTCCGGGCCATGAAGAGTCGTGAGGGCGCCTTTAGTATCTATGGCGATATGGAAATAGAACTGGTCGGATTTGCGAGCTGTGACGGCTGCCCGGGCGGGAATATTGAATATACCGCTGATGAAATGATGAAACATGGTGTCGATGTTATCCATTTGGCGACCGGAATGCTGGTCGGATATCCGCCCTGTCGCAATGTCAGTTCTTTTAAGGATTATCTGGAAGAGCGATATCAGGTTAAGGTTGTGGTCGGTACACATCCGATTCCCAGAAAATATTTTGAAATGCATACAAAACTTGGCAGCTGGAAAGGTGCAGGCTGGCAGCCGATTATTAAAGCTACATTGGCGACAGAACAGGTCCGGGCTTCTTATGATTAGAAAGCTGGAAGTATGAATAAAAAACTCCCTGAAAATTCGCTTGTCACATCAACTGACACCATACTGGAAAGCATTTCCGATGGTGTTTTTACTGTTGATCAGCAGTGGCGAGTCACCTCATTCAACCGTGCGGCTGAGGAGATAACCGGAATAACGCGTGCGGAAGCTCTGGGGCGGCTCTGCTCGGAAGTGTTCAAGTCGAGCATGTGCGAGGCCGAGTGTGCGCTGAGACGTACGCTAAAAAATGGAAAGCCGATCATTAATAAATCTGGCTACATCATTGATGCCGGAGGCAATCGAATTCCAGTCAGCGTTTCTACTGCAGTTCTGCGAAATCAGGCAGGTGAAGTGACTGGAGGTGCTGAAACATTTCGTGATCTGAGTGAGTTGGATGCACTGCGCAAGGAACTGGAAGGGCGCAGCAGGGTCGGTGATCTGATCAGCCATAGTCCGGCCATGCGCCCGGTGCTGGAGCTGGCTTCTTCCCTGGCGGACAGTTCAACCACAGTGCTGATTCATGGCGAAACCGGCACCGGCAAGGAACTGCTGGCGCGGGCAATCCACGGCATGAGTCCCAGGAAGGATAAACCGTTTATTGCCGTAAACTGCGGCGCCCTGCCGGATACACTTCTGGAGTCGGAACTTTTCGGCTACAAAAAAGGTGCCTTTACCGGAGCAAATCAGGACAAACCGGGGCGTTTCGCCATGGCAAAAGATGGAACGCTGTTTCTGGACGAGATCGGTGAAATCAGTCCGGCGCTGCAGGTAAGGCTTCTGCGCGTTCTGCAGGAACAGACCTACGAGCCGCTGGGGGCAACCCGCAGCGAAAAAAGCTTGGCCCGCATAATTGTTGCCACAAACCGGGATCTGTCCGCAATGGTAAAGACCGGCGAATTCCGTCAGGATCTCTACTACCGTATTAATGTTATCTCTCTGGAAATCCCGCCTCTACGGAAACGAAAAGAAGATATTCCGCTTCTGACAGAACATTTTATTGAGCGGTTCAACCGTATTCAAAACAAGCATGTCAATGGTTTTTCAGCGGCAGCATATTCACTGCTGATGGCCCATGATTGGCCCGGCAATGTTCGTGAGCTGGAAAACGTTGTGGAGCGGGCCTTTGTGCTCTGTCGAACAAAATGGATTGCCCAGGAACATCTACCGCCGGAATTAACCGGTGTCAGTCCGATACATCTGGATTCGGGCAGTATGGACTCAGTTGTTCGCAGTGCAGAAGAACAGGGCATACTTGCCGCTCTGAAACGAAATAACTTCAACCGTGCCGCCGCAGCCCGCGAGCTTGGCATTCACAAAACTACCCTCTACCGCAAGATGAAAGATCTGGACCTATCGCTGCCCGAACAGAATGGGCGCTCCTCGAAAAACTCTCCAAGGTAGCATTGTTGCTACTATCCCGCTTCGTCTATGGTTGCTTAAATGCAACCATCTCCTGATTTATCCCGTCTTTATAATATTGAAAAGTTAAGTAATAACAGCCGTTTTGTTCCTGTTTTTTAAATTCTTTAAAACCTGGCCCGCCAGTTGCTATGTATAGGACATAGTGCAACATCGGAGCGGTTATGAGAATAGCGATCACATTATGGAATAACAGGGTTTCACCGGTCTTTGATGTGGCTGGACAGGTCATACTGTTTGAAGCTGAAGCTGGCGTATTTTTGTCAGAAAAGCTGCTATTGCTACCACAGGTTCCGGCTATTGAGAAGCTGTCCTGTTTAAGACAGGCACAGACAGATGTTCTGATCTGCGGTGCAATATCGCTGGATGCGCATTCTGCAGCTGTTAATAGCGGGATGAAAGTTTATCCGTTTATTGCCGGAGATGTACATGAGGTAATTAAAGCCTGGCAGTCAGGCCGATTGAATGATGCAGCTTTTGCGATGCCAGGATGCGGCTGCAGGGTTGTATGCGCCGGAAGGAAAAATCATGGCCGGGGAAGAGGGCGGATAACTGGTTCCGCCTCCTTCAACCAGAAGAAACCAGATTAAAAGGAGATTTATTATGCCACGAGGAAATGGAACAGGTCCGCAAGGAGCGGGTTCAATGACAGGTAGGGGAGCAGGTAACTGCACAGGTGGTCAGAACAGGGGCAAGGCAAAAACAGTAGCCGGAAAAAATGCTGCCGGTCGCGGTCAGTGCGGTTGGTTTAATGCTTCGGACCTGGCTGGCGGAACGGCCAATGATCCGGAAGTAAAGCAGCTGATGGAGCAGGCAGATACCTTGAGAAGGCAGCTGGCGGAACTTGACAGTAAAGTAGCAGCATTGAAAAAGTAAATTGTTGTTCCTGATTAGCACTCCGCGCCGCCGAGGCGGAATGGAGTGCTAATAAATTAAAGTATGAGCGGATTACCGGAGGCAGATGATGAAAGTAGCAATTACAACAGCAGGGGATAACCTGGGCGCAGCACTGGACAGTCGTTTCGGCAGGGCTGCACGGTTTCTGATTTATGATACGGATTCAAAGGATTTTCAGTCAATTGATAATGCCCAGAATCTTAATGCCGCCCAGGGGGCAGGTATACAGGCTGCACAGACAGTGGCCAATACGGGAGCAAATGCATTGATAACTGGTCATTGCGGACCCAAGGCCTTTCGGGTGCTGGAGGCCGCAGGTATCAAGGTTTACAACTGTCAGGCAGCGACGGTTGCAGATGCGCTCAGGCAATTTGATGAAGGTAAATTGCTTGTTGCCAGTGAAGCAGATGTGGAAGGCCACTGGTAATGAAAGTGGCGATTGCAAGTGGCAAGGGAGGAACCGGCAAGACGACCATAGCGGTCAATCTTGCCTGGTTTCTGGCGGACAGCGGTCAAAAGGTTCAATACATCGACTGTGATGTGGAAGAGCCGAACGGCCATTTCTTTTTATCGCCTGATATGGCAGAAAACATTCCGGCAATGGTGATGCTGCCGGTGGTTGATCAGTCAAAATGCAACTCCTGCGGTGAATGTCCTGCCAAGTGCCAGTTCAATGCCATTGTCAGACTGCCTGGCAATACATTGATCTTTCCCGAGTTGTGCCACGGCTGCGGCCTCTGTCTGTATGTCTGCCCAGTAAATGCCATTAGTGAAGGGCAGAGACAGGTCGGTGTTGTGGAGACCGGCATGGGGTGGGGCGGTGTCCAGTTTGCCCATGGCATTCTCAATGTGGGTGAGCCTATGCCCAATCCGTTGATCCGCCAGGTCAAGCAGCAGGGGCTGACGGACCATATTCAGGTAATAGATGCGCCGCCCGGAACCTCCTGCCCGTTTGTGGAAACCATTTCCGATGCGGATCTGGTTATCCTGGTTACGGAGCCGACACCATTCGGTCTGCATGACCTGAAGATCTCAGTAGAGGTGGCAACTGTCCGGGGCAAATCGGTGCAGATAGTCGTTAACAGGGAAAACGGCTTATTCGCTCCGCTGGAGGCATTTATTGAGGAGCAGGGGCTGAAAGTGCTGGCCAGGCTGCCGGAAGACCGCCGGGTGGCAGAGGTTTACTCGGGAGGTGATCTGCTGCTGGAGGCACTGCCGGAATATGGGGTGCATTTTTCAAACATCGCAGCAGAAGTGTTCAGACGTTCCGGCAGAGATAAAATGCTGTCAAAGGAGGTGCGGCCATGAAGGAAATAGTTGTTGTCAGCGGAAAAGGCGGCACCGGTAAAACTTCATTTACCGCATGCATGGCCGCTCTTTTTGAAAACAAGGTTGTGGCGGATTGCGATGTGGATGCCGCCAATCTGAACCTTGTACTGAATGCGGCCGTTACGGAGAAACACGATTTTATCTCCGGGCATATGGCTGTGATCAACAGGGATAAATGTATCTCCTGCGGGAAATGCCGTCAGGTCTGCCGCTACAATGCAATTAATAAAGATTATGTGATAGACAGTTTTTCCTGTGAAGGGTGCGGGGCCTGTTTTTATCTCTGCCCGGTTGATGCGGTCAGTTTTGAAGAGGCTCTCTGCGGTCACTATTTTGTCGGTAAAAATGACCGGCAGGAACAATCTGTCTTTGCCGAGTTGCTGTCGGGTGCGGAGAACTCAGGCAAGCTGGTAACAGCGGTCAGGAAAAAAGCACAGGAAATTGCCAGGGAAAACGGGAATGGAATTATTCTGACGGATGGACCGCCCGGCATCGGCTGTACGGTAATAGCGTCAATGACCGGAGCCAGCTTTATTGTCTTTGTGACTGAGCCGACCGTCAGCGGTGTGCATGACCTGAAAAGAGTCATGCAGCTCTCCAGACATTTTAAATTGCCGGGAGGTGTTGTCATTAATAAGGGCGACCTGAATCCGGCCTATTCCTCAGAAATTGAGGCTGTCTGTCAGGAATACGGGTTCAGCCTGCTGGGGGCCATACCGTATGATCAGCAGGTCAGTCAGGCCCAGCGCCAGGCTAAAACCATACTGGAATATGCTCCGGAATCTCAGGCCAGTCTGGCAATCCGGCAGATATATATGAAACTTAACAAACGATTGGAGACAGTGTGATGGGAGATTCAGGGTGTCATAAGTCGTTAAAGTATTTTTGATTTAAGAGGTGGTTGTTTCATGAAAATAAGATAACAGCAAAAAGGAGAATACCATGAGATTTGCCGTTCCTACCAATGACAGGACGTTGTGTGCCCATTTCGGTCATTGCGCCGAGTTTGCCATATTTGATGTTGAGGGTGACAAGATTGTATCAGAAAGCTATATCACTCCGCCTCCCCATGAACCGGGTCTGCTGCCGGGATGGCTGCATGAAAGAGGGGTTAATATGATTGTTGCCGGTGGTATGGGACAGCGTGCCCAGCAGCTCTTCGCTGAAAAAGACGTTAAAGTTACAACCGGTGCAATGGGGGGATGTCCGCGCGAAGTTGTGGAAGGCTATCTGAGCGGAACCCTTGTGACAGGCGCTAACACCTGTGACCATTAAGAATTAGTGCGTATCGGGTTGCCGGGACGCTCCGGCAATCCGGACGAAAAATAATAAAAGACTGGAGACAACGAGTGAGATTTGCCGTTACCGCTAAATATAAAAAACTTTGTGCTCAATTTGATGATTGTACTGAATTTGCCATTATGGACGTAAGTAACAATGCAATTATCACAGAAAACTACTGGAGTTCCCCGCCGCACGAATTTGGTAATTTGCCGGAGTGGTTGAGATTTGAAATGAAGGTGGATATCGTAATTGCGGGCAGTATTGGGCATAAAATACAGCAGATTTTGACCGAAAAGGGGATTCAGGTTGTAACAGGTGCCCAGGACGACTGTCCTAAAACACTGGTGGCGAATTATCTGAATGGAACCCTTGTGACAGGTGCGGCAGCCTGTGACCACTAGAAAATTATTCCGCGATAAAAAGAAGAAGACACATACCCGCTGCATCATGTGCGGAGACAGCAATCTATTGTCATTACGGCTCAAGTTTGAAGCCGGAGCTGACGGTGATGTTTCAGCTTTATTCCAGGGGAACTCCAGGTTGCAGGGGTATGATGGCATACTCCATGGTGGCGTTATCAGCGCACTGCTTGATTCTGTTATGACAAACTGTCTGTTTCAAAGAAACATTGAAGCTGTTACTGCAGATCTGAGGGTGCGTTTTCTGTTGCCGGTCCCCTGTCATGCCAGTTTGAAGCTGAGGGCATGGATCATTGAAGAAACAAGAATGCTTTTCAAACTAAAGGCAGAACTGACATTAGCAGACACTCTTATGGCCCGTGCTGAGGCGCTGTTTGTAAAAGGGGCGGAGACCGGTGACAAATAATAATCTGGTTTTGAAAATACTGGTTGATAACAAAGTTAATGGGCAGTTGATTGAAGAACATGGCTTTGCTGTCTGGATCGAAGTTGCTGGATTAAAACTGCTTTTTGATACCGGTCAGGGGAAAGCGCTTATTCCTAATGCGACCGCATTGGGCTGTGAGCTGAGCCAGCTTGATGCGTTAATTCTGAGTCACGGCCATTTTGACCATTGCGGGTCAATTTCAAAACTTCTCGAAGTTAATCCGGATTTAAATGTATTTGCTCACCCGGGTACGCTTTCTCCCCGTTACAGAATAAAACCGGGCGAACCAGCCAGAAATATTTCCGTTCCGCAGGTTGACAGAGACGCGTTGCTTGAACTCGGTGATAACCGGATGAATTGGATAACACAACCTTTTAATATGTTGCCCGGAATCGGTATAACAGGATCAATTGAACGGCGACACCCGTTGGAAGATACAGGCGGCCCATTTTATCTTGATCCGGCAGGGCGAGTCCATGATCCGATCATTGATGATATGTCCATCTGGATTAAAACCGAACGTGGGCTGATTATTTTAACCGGCTGCTGTCATTCCGGCCTGATAAATACTGTTGAACATATCCGTAGAATCAGCGGAGTCGACAGGGTTCGCGGTATTGTGGGTGGACTGCACCTGCTCAATGCTTCCCGGGAACGAATCAAGTCAACCTGTGATGCCCTGACTGAATGGAAACCTGATTTTGTTGTTCCTTGCCACTGCACAGGTGCAGATGCGATAGAAATTCTGCAGTCTGTGCTTGGAGATGTGGTTACTCCCGGTTTTTCCGGGCTCGATTTAATCTGCTTCGGTAATTTTGAAAGCCCTGAATTGAATTCTTAGAAAATGAGGTTATTGGCAATGAATAATTATAGTGACAAGGTTATGGAACACTTCATGTCACCAAGTAATCTGGGTTTTTTTGATGACGCTCATGGCATCGGTGAAATCGGCGATCCTGA
>JBGSQR010000218.1:0-2847 GCA_041737975.1 Geobacterales bacterium
CAGCAGCGGTGATGTTTCGATTGTCAGGGCCGGACGGGATATTGTCCTGACACCTGTCGTGGATGAAGAGAATCAGGGATCGTCCAGTGAAAACGCTACCCTCAAGTCCAAAATTCTTCAGGGGGGACCGGGCTCCCTGATCGTCCATGCCGCAGGGAATATTGATCTATCCACTTCCGAAGGTATCAAGACTGACGGTAACTTCGAGTTATCGGCACTTGACCCCAAGGGGAGCACACTATTTGTCATGGCCGGGACAGATAAAAATAAGACAGGTGCGGAGATCAACAAGTTTTTCGATGATCTGCGCAAGGCCGGAGAGGAATACACCACTCTTGACCCTACCGGCAAAAGCGAAGATGCCAGGGCTCTGATTGAAAAAGCACGAACTGAATTGATCTCAAAAGTATATGGCAGGGAGATAAAAAATGAGGACGGCTCCGTAAAAGAGATTGTTTACGATAAGACACTTATGAATAACGGAGAAGGCTACATCAGCATGACCAACTCGCAGATCTCCTCGCTTGCCGAGGCTGGCGATATCTATATCATGTCCCGCAGCCAGATGGACGTGGGGCGCAGTACCCTCGGCAGCACAAATACCAAGAGCACCGGCATTTTCACCGCTTCCGGCGGTGATTTAAACATCTTCAGCGGTGGTAGTCTGAATGTTAATGAATCCAGGGTCATGACCTTCCGGGGCGGTGATATAACGGTCTGGAGCGACTGGGGAGACCTGAATGCCGGTCGCGGTTCCAAGACCGCTGTCAGTGCATCACCTCCACGCTACGATTCTAAAACAAAGACGACTATTTTTGAGCCGCCATCGGTTGGCAGTGGATTACGGGCCATGACATCTATTGACCCCAACGCAGCTCCAGGTGCGGAAGCGGTTCCGGCAGGCGATATCTACGCCTTTACACCGGAAGGAAAGATTGATGCAGGAGAAGCCGGTATTGCAGGAGGCAGGGTTATTTTGGGTGCCACGGAAGTTTTAAATGCCTGGAACATCAGTTTCTCGGTCGGTTCGGTCGGTGTCCCTTCGTCAGTTGGCACTGTCAGCATAGGAGCGCTGAGCGGTAACAGTGGTTTGAGCGACAGCAACAAACTGATCGAGTCCGGTACCGGTATGGGAGCGGCCAGAGATGCACTGCGCAGCGGCCCTCAGGTTATGGATGACTTCTTGTCAAGATTCCTTGATGTCAAGGTTATCAGTTTCGATGTCGAGTCAGAAAATGCCCGTTAGCAGCAGGCAGACTTCAATGGTTTATTATAGTTTGATTTTAGAAAGAAAATTTTATGAATCAAGTTTTTGGGGGTAATCGTTTTATGAAACAGTTTAACATCGTTAAGTTATTTTCTGTCGGACTGGCTGCGTGTCTGTTGTTATTGACAGGCAACATCCAAAGTGCCGAGGCATGGTGGGACGCCAAGTGGCAGTTCCGCGAAAAGATTTCTTTTGATACGACCGATAAGGGCGCCGCCATCAAGGACAATGTCACCGATGTACCGGTGCTGGTCCGTCTGCACGCCACTAATTTTGTTTTCGAGAATGCCAAGGAGGACGGGTCTGATATCCGTTTTATGGCTTCCGACGACAAAAGCCCTTTGAAATTCCATATTGAATCCTACGACAACAAAAAGAAGATCGCGCTGGTCTGGGTGCGACTGCCGCAGATTTCCGGCGCTGCCGCTTCCGATTCAATCTGGCTCTATTACGGTAACTCTTCAGTTCAGTCCGGTCAAGATTCGCTTGGTACTTACGATACCGCCCAGGCTCTGGTGCTGCACATGGCTGAGAAGGACGGTACCCCCAAGGATGCCACCGGTTATGCCAACCATGCCTCTGAATTCAGCGGCAAGCTCGGTCTGCCAGCGATCATCGGTAACGGCGCGGCATTTGACGGTTCCGGCAAGATGGTTGTCAAACGTGCCCCATCACTGAAATTCGACAAGGGTTTCTCTTTCTCGGCCTGGATCAAGCTGCCGCAGGCACAGTCCGATGCCCGTCTATTTTCCTGGGATGACGGCAGTCAGTCCATCGTGGTTGGTATCAGTGGTGCCAAAGCCTATGCTTCAGTTGGCGGTAAAACTCCTGCCAAAGCCACTGCTTCAGCCGATATTCCTCTGCAGAGCTGGCACCATCTGGCCGTAGTGGCGGATCCTGCCACAAAGCGTCTGACACTGTACCTGGATGGTCAGGCAGCCGGAACTGCTGCCCTTGGTGCCGGTATGCCTTCCCCGGCCAGTGAGATGGCTTTCGGAGCTGACATCAGCGGCAAGAATGCCTATGTGGGTGAAATGGACGAAGTTCAGATCTCCAGTCTGCCGCGTACTGCTGGTTGGTTGGTTGCCCAGCTCGGCAGCCAGAGTCCGGACGGCAAGCTGATGGTTTTCAGCCAGGAAGAGGCTGGTAAGGGTGGTGGCAGTGAGCTGGATCACGCCATCCATATGATGAAGGTCATCTCCAAGAGCGTTACCCTGGACGGCTGGCTGATTATCGGTCTCTGTTCCGGCATGCTCTTTCTGGCGATCGGCGTTTTTATCTTCAAATTCATGTACCTGCAAAAGCTGAACGCGGCCAATGCGGAATTCATGGAGAATTTTCATAGCGAACATGAACCGATGCAGATTGATGCGGATTCGGATGATCATGAGGATTCCAGCCTGTTCAGGGTTTATAAGGCTGGTCATAATGAATTGAAAAGGCTGCTGGCTAAAACGCGAAGCGAGGAAAATCCGGACAAGAATCTTTCTCCGGCCTCCATCGGCATATTTGAAGCCAGTTTGGACAGGGCCAGTGTTTATGAAGGGCAGAAGATGACCTCCTGGCTGATTGTCATGACG
>JBGSQR010000268.1:0-3897 GCA_041737975.1 Geobacterales bacterium
CAACCAGTCTGTTGCCCGGGACAAGGAACTTGAAAATCTGATCGGCGCCACCCGTATCCAACTGGATGCAAGTCGCGTGGACGTAAGCAATCTCTCAACACGTATTGCCGAATTGACCGTAAAGAAGACAGGATTCGATAACGCAATCCAACAGGATCTATCGGCAATAACCGAATATGTCGAAAACCACACAACCGAAGTAGAGAGAGAAAAGACCATAGCTGAAACAGAAGTTTCTTCCATCACTACAAAGAAATTGTCTGTCAAAGACATTCTTGCCCGCACTGATGAAATAAACAAGGCAGTTACCAAAAGCACCGAACTTGAATCTACGCTTGAAACCGAACAAGCTCGACTCAGCGAAATGAGGGAAGAACTTACTGCTCTGCGGGTAAAAGCAGCAGAACTATCTACCGTCGACAAGGAGTTGAAATCCGCTACCGAACGCCTGGATGGACTCCGTAAACAGGCTGAAGGCATGAAAGGTCTGGATTGCCATGAAGACGGTTCCAAATCAGTTAACAGAACTTGTACCCTAATTGCAAATGCTGTAGCAGCAGAAGCGCTAATGCCTTCCGTTAAACTTGAAATCGAGAATCTTGAGGAAAAGCAGCAAGAACTCAAAACTGTACAGCAAGAGATGTCCAAAATTGAGCAGAAAGGCATTGCTTTAGCCCAACAAGTGGCAACCCTATCTGAAGAACTGGCCAATGTCAGAAAAGTTTCCCAGTTAGTGTTTGAACTGGACAGCGCCACAAGCAAAATCACCGACCTTGAAGCTCAAGAAAAGATCGTCAGGGACCGTCTTGAACTTAGACTCGAAGAAATGGCCCGCAAACTGGATGACGCACGCAATCGCTCTTTCGAACTTCGGAATGAACTGCGCACGCAAATGAAGGATTTAGAAAATGAATTGGCTGAAATACAGCCAAAGCTTGAAAAATCCGAACAGGACTCAGAAACGTATTCTGGCAAGATAACTGAAATGGAAATCGAGCTTACAGCGGTTCGTAAGACAGCCCAACTCATCTTTGAATTGGATCTGGCCGGTACCCGCATTGATGAACTCACAACAAACGAAAAAGCTATAACTGTTCGACTCGAACAGCGTATGGCCGATATTGAACGCCGGCGTCAAGAAGTCGTTTCTCGTACCAAGGAAAGAATTACCGCCCTGGAGACACAAAAAAAGCAGGCCGCAGAAAAACATCAGGCTAAAAAAATCCAGATAGAGCAAAAAATCATAGTTTTGGCAAAAGAGGCGGATGCTTTAGCAAAAGACATTCAAGCTCTCGATAAAACCTTGAACGGGGAAATGGATAAGGAAATCTCCCTGCTTAACGAGACAATTGCCATCAAAAACAAAGAAATCGCATCTCTTGAAACATCCCTGAAATCTCTTCACTCAGTTCTTGGCAAGCTACAGGGGCAAATGGCAGAAATGACCAAGAAACAAGAAGAACTGGCGGATCTTGATGCAGAAATCAACAAAATTAACGATGAACTGGTGAACTGGAAAATTCTGGTCAAGGCATTTAGTAATGACGGCATTATCGCACTTGAACTTGATGACGCTGGCCCATCAATCTCTGCCATGACCAACGATCTGCTACATTCCTGCTACGGTCCCCGTTTCAGCGTTCGTCTCGAAACTCAAGGAACCAAGGCAGATGGTACCTTGAAAGAGGTTTTTGACATCACGGTATTCGATGCGGAAAGAGACTGCGAAAAATCCATCAGAGATATGTCCGGTGGCGAAGTAACTTATATTGAAGATGCGATAACCAGATCATTCTGTCTCTACAACCTGCACCGATCGGATCACAAATACGGAACACTCTGTTCCGACGAAAAAGACGGCGCACTGGATGAAGGCCGCAAACAAGAGTTCCTTACTATTAAACGAGAAGCCATGAAGATTGGTAACCACGAGCGGGAACTCTTCATAACACAGACACCCGAGTTGTTCATGCAGGCAGATGCAAGGATAGTTCTGGAGCCTGGCAAGATGAATATCATCACAAAATAACACACCATAGTCATACTATTATGTGTAAAAAACTGGAAAAAACCATCTAAGGAGGCTAATATGCGACCCAGCAAGAAGTTGAAACCAAGTAAGCCCGTAAAAGGGAAGGGGAGCAAGTCTATGGCGCAATATTACCGAACAAGTATAACCATGCCTATTGAGATAGCAGATGAGATCAACAACAGAAGAGGCGAGGAGTCCTTTTCCGGCCAGATGGTGAATGATCTTAAGGCGTATTGGGAAGCAGTAAGGAGCGGCATGACTACTTTGCGGACTAAAATAAACAGGCAGGAGGCATGTTATATTGCTAACGCCCTGGATACGCGCAAATGGAGTTTTCAAAAACTTGACGATATGGCACTGGCAGAAATAGTTGAAGCAATAAAACATGATGGTGACATTACTAAATATAAAATTGATCTTACTTTATTACTCAGCAAGTTCAAGAATCTGACGCTGTTAGAACTTCTTGCTTTATCCAGTTGGTCTAGAACCGGATGGCAAAGAGGGGACAAACCGGAAATCATGGCAGCAGTTTTTCCTGAATAGTATTCCTGTCCCCCTCCCTGCAGACTGTAACTTGGAGAAATGGGAATTTACTTTAAGGATATTTATGAAAAAACAGACTGTAATCTTTGTGTGTATTTTTGTTCTAGTCATTGCCGCCGCTCTTATAGCTAATTATTTTTCATATGGGAGCATTATTGCGAGGTCTTTGCCAAAACCTCCAGCAACCAATACACTAGAACACTATGACATTGTCTCTCTTGAAAAAAGTAATGGCATTTCCGGTGGTTTTGTTTTCGGAATCGGAATGGTTGGCACAAAGATCTACTATGTTGTTTACGAAAAAAAGGCTGAAGACAGATATAAGTTGTTAAAAATTGATGCCGAAATCACGGAAATAGTGGAAACCGATTCTAAACCACCAAGCTACGAAGTAACTACCAAACCGTCTGGAGTGATTGAAAAACGGGTTCTAACCATTCCGAAAAACACAATCAGGAAAGAATTCAAACTTTAATGACGATAACTTCGGACCCCCAAAAAAAGGAAACACTCGGTCGGCTGAAATCTTTCGGCCTCACGGAACTATGGCAAATAGCCCTGTTGCTCCCGAACGGGTGGGATGATCTGACCAATCCGGTAGAGGATTTTAGTATCAAAATGCCGCAAGGGGAACCTCGTCTTATCAAAGGTAAACTTACATCTCCTCCAAAAGTCCGTTTTAAAGATGGTACACCCCGTCTTACTGGATATCTAAGTGACCCACGTGGAGACAAAATCGGTTTTTCACTATTTGGCGATTCAAAGGAATTCCAAAAAGAAATTAAAGAGAACTCTGACTGTGTTTATCTGTACGGCCAGATTGACATATTCGATGGTTCATACTGGCTTAAATCACCGTCACTAGTTGAAGAAAAGTGGGTTGGCAGGTACAGGCCTCGCTATCCGGGCAAGATAGGCGTTATAAATTCCGACACCGTTCGTGACCGTATTATGAGGGGACTAAAGAACGCTCTCCCTGTTGCGGCGGAACATCTTGCAAAACAACTTTCAACTTTTGGGGATCGATCCGAACTCACTAGCCTGGTCGGACTCCCCAATTGGTCACTTGAATCCATTCTTACTCAAGCCCATGTTCCAAGAGCGCTTGATTACGGCATTAAAGCCCAAGAATCTCTGGAATATCTCGCTGCTCTTGGAATTATAAAGTCAGCTCAAGGAAATCAGTCAGACAAGATTATCAGAAGACAAATCTTCCTTGGTGACTGGAAAGAACGGGCAGCCGCCATTCCGTTCGAGCTTACAGACGAACAGCGGCAGGCCATAGCCGATGCAATGGATGATATAGCATTGAATAAGCC
>JBGSQR010000278.1:0-2310 GCA_041737975.1 Geobacterales bacterium
CTCAATACGCCGCACACCTGCGGCAATTCCGGCTTCAGACACAATCTTAAACAGACCGATATCGCCTGCAGCACGCACATGGGTACCGCCACACAGTTCCATACTAACTTCACCGACCCGCACAACCCGTACCGCATCGCCATATTTTTCATCGAACAGCGCTGTTGCACCGGCCTCTATTGCTTCACTGATAGCCATCTCTGCAACATTTACAGGATCATTGGCCATGATATAGCCATTGATCAACTCCTCAACCTGACGCAGTTCTTCAGCCGTCATGGCTGAGAAATGTGTAAAGTCAAAGCGGAGACGATCCACCGAGACCAGAGAACCAGCCTGTTTGATATGATCGCCCAGGACTCGCTTGAGAGCGGTCTGCAGCAGATGGGTAGCGGTATGATTCCGTGCAATTGCACTGCGCTCCGCATTTGATACTTTGAGGTCAACCGTATCACCTTTACGCAGAACACCTTCCTTTACTACAGCCTGATGAACAATCAAATCGGTGTAAGGGCGGCTTGTGCTGACTACATCAAGGTGGGCATTACCGGTGGATGCAGTTCCGCAATCCCCTTTCTGCCCGCCTGACTCACCGTAAAAAGGTGTTGTATCAGTAATCAGCTCAATTGCGTCACCAGCTTCAGCCAGCTCAACCTCCATACCTTTTTTGATAATAGAAGTAACTTTTGCATAGGAGGACATTTCATCATAACCGACAAAAACTGTTCTCAGTCCATTGGAATGCAGCTCCTTATAAACCTGGGCGATACCCTCTTCACCTGAACCTTTCCAATGTTCGCGGGCCTGCTCGCGCTGGCGTTCCATGCAGATTTCAAAACCAGCCTCATCAATTGTAAAACCATCACTTTCAACGATATCGCCGGTCAGGTCAGTTGGGAACCCAAAGGTATCATAGAGCTTGAAAAGCACATCGCCAGGGATGACATTCTTGCCGGCCGCTTTCAGTGCCGCCACTTCGTCATTCAGAATGGCCAGACCACGGTCGAGAGTCTCAGCAAAGCGTTGTTCCTCGGCCAGGACCACTTTCTTGATATAGCTTTCGCGTTCAGACAGTTCCGGATAGGCATCGCCCATCATTTCGCGGACCGCATCAACCATATGGTAGAGCATTGGATCGGCAAAACCGAGCATTTTGGAGTGACGGGCGGCACGGCGCATAATGCGGCGCAGTACATAACCACGACCTTCATTACTGGGTAGCGCTCCATCACAGATCAGGAACGTTACTGCACGGGAATGGTCGGCAATGACCCGCATGGAAACGCTGTCTTTTTCATCTGCGCCGTATTTTTTTCCGGAGAGCCGTTCAACGTGGCGAATAATCCCCTGCAGCAGGTCGGTGTCGTAATTGGAATGGACACCCTGCATAACAGCCGTAACACGTTCAAGCCCCATACCGGTATCAACCGAAGGCTTTGGCAGCGGTGTCATTACGCCGTCAGCGCTACGATTGAACTGCATGAAAACGTTATTCCAGATTTCCATGTAACGGTCGCAGTCGCAACCGACAGTACATTCCGGACTGCCGCAACCGGCTGCCTCGCCCTGATCGTAGAAAATTTCGGTACATGGACCGCATGGACCCGTATCACCCATGGACCAGAAATTGTCTTTCTCGCCAAAGCGGAAAATGCGCTCACGCGGCACCCCTTCCTGCAGATGCCAGATATCGGCGGCCTCATCGTCATCGGTGTAAACTGAAACATACAGGCGACTCTTGTCCAGCCCCAGGTCCTTGGTCAGAAACTCCCAGGCATAGGCAATAGCCTCTTTCTTGAAATAGTCTCCAAAAGAGAAGTTACCAAGCATTTCAAAAAAAGTATGATGACGGGCCGTACGACCTACATTCTCCAGGTCGTTATGTTTGCCACCGGCACGGACACACTTCTGCGAACTGCAAGCACGAGTGTAATCACGTTTCTCAAGTCCGAGAAAACAGTCCTTAAACTGGTTCATACCGGCATTGGCAAACATCAGTGTCGGGTCGTTCTTGGGAAGTATGCCGGAACTGGATACAATCGTGTGGCCACGATCTTCATAAAATTTCAGAAACCTTGCTCTAATTTCTTTACCTGTCATCTGTAACCCTCAACAATATAATGATGTAGTTTATTTTGGTTCAGCCCTCTTCATGGCCTGCATTACAGCCGAAAAACCGAATCCCTTGCGCTGCAAAAATCCAAGTACGCGACGCTTTTCCGAATCAGTTGCGGATGAAAACAAAAAATCGGAAAAACGTCTGGCAAGTGCCTGATCAACCTCTTCTGCCTCGTCATGCTCATGCATGGC
>JBGSQR010000297.1:0-8600 GCA_041737975.1 Geobacterales bacterium
GCGATCTGCGATGCCACGTCAATTTCCTTGTTCAGTTTATCAAGCACATCCTTAGAAGCATTCAACATCTCTTCAAGCGCCTGAAGCTGTTCAAGTGAACGATTGTCACCATCTTTACTACCCTGTTTGGAGGAAAAGTCGGACTGATCATTAGCGTCTCCGCTTTCTGTGTCAGAACCCTCTCCATCTGAGCCAGCTTCCTGTTGGTTATCTTGTTTGTCAGATTCCTGCTTGCCCTGCCCTTCCTGGTCGGAAGATGTCAAATCAGATTGCTCTGACTGTTCACCTTTGTCGCTGTTGCTGTCAGACTGTGAACCGTTGCCGGATTCGCTGCCTGATGCGTCGGAAGGGTTGGAATCGTCTCTGTCGCCTTCATCTTCACCTTGCAGACCATCAGCCGGATCAGACTGGCTTGCGCTGGTCTGTTGCGGTTGTGGCTCAGGTTCAGGTTCGGGCGGTGGTGGCTGTTTGAGGTTTTTGTAAATCTCCTCGCTCAGTTCACGACAGTCGGCAGTTGTGGTACAACGTCCGACTTCCTTAATGGCAAGGTCAAGTACCCGGGCGATTGGTTCGCCAAGATGCTCAACGACAGTTTCTCTCCACTGAACTGAGATTTCACTCAAGTCGTGGCGGAGATGTTTGTTTCGGCTTCCATACGATAAGTATGAAAGAGCAGCTTTAACCGGATCTACCAAAAACTTCGGTGGACTAGATATCTTTCCTTCACTGATCAATGCTGCAACCAGTTTACGGAAGTTTACTGCGCAACCTGCATATTCATCGCCTAGCGTTTTTTCAATCCGGATATCCTCAACAATGTTCGTTAAGGTATGGATGACTTGTGCGCTAGGAGTAGGAAGGCCGAAATCTGTAAAACGAATATGTGCCGATTCGTGATCGATAAAACCCCTGACTTTTACTTCAAGGTTTTCATCATCCATTGGAAGGGATTCTGGAAGAAATATTCTATTGCCGTCAGTACAGGCCTTATTACCGGCAAAGATAACATCTACTCCAGATTTCCTACCTATGGCGGCTGCAACCGCACGAACCGTCCCTAAAAAGGGGTTGGTATTGATTTTTTTCCTAGCCATCGTTGCCCTCCACGCACTCCTCCCATATAGGAGCGCGAAAATAACTCCCGATATGGGCGGGTTTGCCGAGATTGGCAAAAGCTAAAACCATCCTGCAGTGCTGACAGTTTCCTGTTGCACCGGTGGCTTATAGTCAAAAACAGGTTGTTCCTGTCTGATGATTGCGGCGGGCGGCTCAACTACATGCACGACCGACAGCAGATCAGGCTGAATAACCTGTACGATGGCTGGTTGTTCTTGTTCGACAGGTTTGGCTCTAACTTCGGCCTGGTCAGCTTCACGGCTGAATCGAGTACGATCCAGATTAAGAAGCATGGCCAAAGCGCCATTGATTGCCATAAGGTCAGCACCTTCAACAGGTGTTTTCCCCTTGCACTGCTCAACTGCAGCGGTAATGCCCGCAGAGAGAGTGCCTATCGAACCATCAAG
Organism: Geobacterales bacterium; assembly: GCA_041737975.1. Taxonomy (GTDB): domain Bacteria; phylum Desulfobacterota; class Desulfuromonadia; order Geobacterales; family Pseudopelobacteraceae; genus JBGSQR01. Next base: position 1,524 of record JBGSQR010000297.1, read on the forward strand.
GAACGAAAGACCGTCCAGCTTGTCCTGTATTCCCTTCAGGCGATTAACTGCCTTCTGAGTTACGGACAATTTCCCGTGAAACGATTCTTCCCAAACAGTTTTGGCTGCCTGAGCAATTTCACGAGAGAGCTGGCCACGCAAGCCTTGAACTTCCTCTTCGAGGTGAGTCTCAGCTCCAACTGCAAATCCAAGACGAAATGGCGTAAAGCCAAATTGTAACTGGCCATCTACTACTTGTTTCGGATCTACAGCGCGACGGATAGCATCTTCCCATTCGGGATTTTCTTCTGCCCACACATCGACGTTTGTTTCGTATTCCTGTAGAAAGTGTCGTTTAGCTACAACGAATTCAGCTTTGACGGCATCGAGTTCCGCAAGCAAACCGGCGAGCTTGTCTTCTGGAATGGCATAGCCACCCAGACAACGGGTACCGACTGCGATGCAGGCTCTTTCGGCTTGTCTTTTGAGACGCATAAAGTCACTTACTGCGTCTGTAGAGACAATCCTTTTGCTGCCCAAGGAAGCGAGCTTCTCAGGTGGAAGCGAAGCGGTATTAATACCTTTTTCTTCGAGGTCTTCTGTTCTGAGTTTCTTGCGTCCCTGCCAAAGCGTGATGTTGAGCATAACTACAACGAGTTTATTGATGATGTGTTCCATAAGTAAAAGCCTCCGTGATTTGTGTATTTTGGTTAAAAGTACACGCACTCCCCCCTCTGGGAGCACGTTTAAGCTGTTTCCCAGTAAAATCAGGGTGGGTGCCTCACAGAGAGGTCTTAGTTATGGAGTGCCGAACGATCTCTGGAGCAGTTCGTGAAGAATTGCTTTTGAGTCGTCGCTGGCTTTGTTGGCGCATACACGATCAAAGGCATATGCGATAGGGTCAATATCCTTTTTAGTGAGAGGTTGGAAAAAGCTAGCGTAATTTGCCCAGTTAATCAGAACGCGAGTGGACAGCGGTACATCAACTTCCCCAGCCACAAAAGCATGGCGGATAAGGTTGGCACAACTGATCATCGTTTTCCTGACATCTTCCTGTATCTGAGGGGTTGCAGCAGCCATTACAGCAAGCTCCTGTTCCTCAGTCGGGTAGTCTATGTTTATAACTGGACAAAAGCGATCACGGGCAGCGATGTTCTGCTGTTTTGTACCGCAATACAATCCGGTTGCGTCTCCACTGCCATTGGTGTTGCCTGTGGCAGCGAATCTGAAACCAGGTTGTGCTACGACCCATTCTCCTGTTTCCTCTACAAAATGCGGGGAGCCTTCCAGAATGTTATTGAGACCGGCCAATGTAGCTGGTTCAAGAAAGTCCATCTCGTTCAACAGGAACCAGACGCCCTCTTTCATAGCTCTAATTAGCGGTCCATCAACCCAAACCATATTGCCGTCTCTAACAACGAAGCGGCCTATCAGTTCGGGAGATTCCATCCTGTCATGGGCTGTTACGGAATAAAGCGGTATACGAAGCCTTGCAGCAGCTTGCGTCACGATGGACGTTTTACCGCTACCAGTTGGTCCGGAGATGAAGAGTGCGCCAAAACCCGTTGTTGACCATGCAAGTATGTCCCAGATAGCATCCTCACGGAAGATATATGGTTTTACTGCAGGGATCAGTGGGTGGGTGCCTTCGCCAACTTCTACCATTGCTGCGTCGTTTGCGTTTATTCCGAAAAGTGATTTTATTTGTGATTTCATTGTTATCGTCTCCGTTTTAAGTAAGTTGGACGCACTCCCCCCTCTGGGAGCGTGTCATGCTGTTCTCCCAGAACATAAGGGTGGGTGACTCCAGGCTTCGGAGATCTATAAACGATGGAATGAAGGTCTATCCCATTCTTCCATCAGAACTTTACCGTTAAGCTGGCTCAGTTGTGTGACGGATTTTGGTATCTGGTAGGCAGGGAAGAAGTTCTTTTCCTTGCTTTCCTTGACCAGGAGCAGGATTCGTTCTGTTGCCTCATTTGCATCAGCAATCCAGCGTTCTGATAAGCAGCCTGTCCGCACCTTAAAAGGTGCAGCATCTTCAACCCCTATAAAAGCGAACTTGTTAACCGGAAGTCCACAAGCAAAGCAACCTCGGATGTACCATGACACCTGAATGTCATAGTGGAGGGTGCAAATTTGGTTGATGAATTTAACTACATCAGCGCACTTTTTCAGATCCAGTAGAACGGCCACCTCTTTGAGGTACCTATCGATCCTGACCTTACAACGAAGACCGGTCAGTGGATCATCCCAAATCAGCGTTAATTCCGCTTCATAGGATTGAGAAAGCAGCTCTTTGGCCGCCGGATGTGCCATGAGTGACGAATGAACGCCTTCAATAACATCCATAGTTTTCAATTTTTTGGTTGTCGCCGGCAAAACGTTCTTGCCTTGTACAGTCTGGTAAAACTCATCCACCTTCGTTTTATATGCCGTGCTGTTTTTGCTGAGATCGCTCTCAAACATGACAGTATAGGCTTTATGGAAGGCATCCTTTCCCTCAAGCACGTATGAGTGCAAGGCTGAACCGATCTGCATGTCGGGTGTGGACTCGAATTTCAGCAGTGCTTCGGCTGGGCTGTCTGAGTATTTTTTCAAAAATGATGAGCTCAGATAAGGCAGGGAATGATAAAGAGCTTCCGGCATGTCAAAATAAATACCAGGCTCAATACTCGGATTGGTTGTTGTCAGACTTTTGGGTGTTTGTTTGATAAGGGCGTTAGTTGCCATTTGGCTATCCTCCATGATAGACGCACTCCTCCCTGTGGGAGTGCTTTGTAGTTAAACAAAACGGTATCCCACCGATGGGGTGCCTCTAGGAGGCTGTTACTACTTCGCTAACCTGCTCTGGTTGTCACTAACAAGTTTAACCAGTCGCCGGGCATCGTTTCCTTCAAAACCGTTTTCAGAAGCTTTCGCTTCCAATAAGGCTTTGTTCGGAACAACGACGTATCCCCAAAGACCGAGCTTGTCAGCTCTACCCATCTTAAGGCGAATATCTATCCGCCCTGCCCTATCAACTTCCTTGAATTGCTTCTTGGTAGCCATAGAGCCTCCTATATATCTGTTATGCCATACAATCCCTCAGATGCATTTACACCTGAGAGTAACGGGACACCGAGGCTGATTAAGTACTTTTCCCGAGCTTCTGGGAAGTAACAAAAATCATTTTCGGAGCATGCATCCTTGCTTCTCATGCCTTTTACACATGTTAAACAAGGACTCACTGGACTTGATGCTGTCAGGCCAGGGACCGCTACTGGGCGAAAGCCCTGTGGAAAGTAAGGATTTATCGGAATAGAGGATTTAATAATGGGTTTGACTTCTTGAACGGATTGCGGTGCAACAGGCATGTGGATTGCTTTTGTGGTTGGTACTACGCAAGCAATTCCAAAAGAATTAAAGTCGAAAAGTGAGAGTTGATTTGACATTGTCGTACTCCTTTCGCAGTTAAGTTTAGTGCGTTAGAGAGAACGACCCCGGAGGGAGTTCAATTCTCTCCCGCACGGGTCAGTTAATCAGTGATTGTTAGTTTTGCCAGCAAGTCACAACGACTGGACTTTTGTTCCCCTCCATTCCAATAACGAGTGTGGTGGAACCAAGTTTCAAGATTGTCGAGATCCGACCAGGAGAGGCAGTAAAAGACCTTGTTCCTATGTCGAATGACAACTTCTTGCTGCTGGCCTGGAGTGCCGGGGCGATGATGTTCCGTGTTTCCACGAGAATGTCGCGCTGACTCTCTGCTAATTCTTCAAGCATCTTCCTGTCAGACAGTGAAATGCCTTTTGATGTTATTGATGGTATAGCTTTTGGTTCCGCTTTCTTGAAGAAAACGTCACGCAGCTTATCCATCACACCTCTTTCTTTCATGCGAACATTACCATGCCAGGTTAAGGTTGACATACTACACCTCCCCTACCCTGTTTGGTTGTCGGCTCTGGCGTGTTTGTAGATAACGCCAAGAGTGAGAAAAAGCATAAAAAAACAAATAGCCCGAAGTAAAGCGTTGCTGCTTCAAGTACTATTCTCTTGAAGTTGATTTCGCTCTTTTTGGGCTTTGCCAGACCGTAGTTTTTATAATCAGTTTGCATCACACACCCCCGGCAGATGTTTTGGGAGTTGCAGGGTTGGGCACATTGCTCGAAGACCGTGATATGTTTCCATAGCAGTCTGTTGTGCGAACGGCGTCATGATCGAGTATGCTTTTGCAGCAAGCTCGAACTGATGTGATGTTACGTGATTGATAAAGATTTCTACGGACAGCAGAAGGTTATTTTTCGGAAATACGCTGGCCATGACTGGCTCCTTTCATAAATGGGTTGTTGTGAACAACTCCAAAGAGGAGACAATCCGACCCCAAGGGGAAGGTTTGTTTCTCCCCTGTGGGTTCGCTCTGGTTAGCGGTTAGTTGTGGACGACTCTGTTTAGAACAGGTCGCAGATCAGTTTTGCAATCAAGATTGCCCAAGCAGCCATGGTGGCCTCCTTTCAATAGATTCACTCCTCCAGACGGGAGGTTGTTGTACTGCAAACAGTCTCCCACTGTCGGGGTGAAACCTAGAGACTAAAGCGCAAACTTGGCGATTGTTACCATGGTGATTAGTGCTCCACCAATAGTCCCGATCATCATTATTCTGCTGATGGTGCTCGCAGAAATATCTTTAGGGGCATTCTTTACTGCGGTTTTGGATGCTCTCTTAATTCTGTTCATATCTTCTGTAGTCATGGTCTTACCTCCAGGTAAGTTTTTCTGGTTGAGGAGGGAAAGACGCACGAATCCCTTGAAGGGGATAAGATTGTTATTCCCTCCAGGGTTAGCAGATAGATGCGGTTTAGTTTGTGTTTTTAAGCAAGTCCCCACTTATGGATCTTATCTAATCCGTCCAAGGCATAGTAATAGATGATACTGACTACAAGAATAATGAAGCCAAGTATTTCCATGTAACCAGTTGGTTCGAGAATTTTGAAGGCTCCTATGATTAGCGACAACATCATAACAAATATGGCGATTATGACGCAGAATCTCAGAGCTCTTTTGTTTCTCGTGATGTAGACAGGTGGATAAGTAGGCAATACTCGATGTTGAACTTCAGTCTGTTGTTGTGCAACGGGCTTTGATTCAACAATAGGTTGGTGTTCAAACTTTGGTTTGGTCTGAACTTTCGGTTTGTTTTTGTTTCTTTTTTGCTGTTGTCTTGACATTTTGTATCTCCTTGTTGGATGAATTATCGGTGTGGAGACACAAAAATACCCAATCGGGTTTAAAGTGTTCCATTCCGAATGGGTTATATGCAAAAGATTGTCCGGGACACAACAAAAACATAGTTGCCGAAGCAAAAATGAATTGAATATCCAGGTGAAGGTATAATTACAAAAGAGTACAGATATGACTAAAGGCTTTATGGGCGCAGGAGAAATAAAAGTATTGAGTTGTAATTATGGGATGAAAAGGGTCAAGAAACAGAAAATCCACTAAAGCGGAAGCAATAATGGAAAAGATGGTTCTTGTTGAGAAGAATAGACGATTTCGCCAAACATCGTCTTGAGACAGAATACGGTTATTAATCGTAATCTTCAGCGACAAGCTGGGGGTGAATCTCCGCCAAAAGGCTTGTCTGAAATGAATCAACCTCTGCCGAGGGCGTATAAAACAACAGGCTATCTGTTGAGTGTGTTTCGCTAAAGCGAAGTTCCTGTGAAAGGATATATAATGGCGTTAGCATATAAAGACAGAATTAAATTGTCAAGATTATTTTCTATTGTTTTGAACAGATCTGTTTTCTGCCTTTCTTGACAGTATTCCTCATTTTGATATATATTATATATATCACATTTACTTTTCGGGAGAGTTAATATGAAGTATTTTTTTTCAATCTTGGTATTAAATATACTTTTTACGGTTTCTTCTTTTGCTGCAGGATGGGAGAAGGTAGACACCTCCCCTGACGGCAAATTACACGCTTATATTGATGACAGTATCAACAAGTCTAATAGTTCTGTAGTAACGTACTGGCAAAAACGTGAGTTATCAGATGGTGGATATGAAAAAGCATTATCACAAATTAATTGCAATATTTTGCAAAGAAGAGAACATGAGTATTATCGTTATGACAAGGATGAAAAGATCGTAGAGCATACAAAAATATCTACTTATTGGCATGATATAGTAACTGGATCTACTAATTACATAATTTACCTTAAACTTTGCAAAAAACAGTAAACATTCGCTTTATCAAAAAAATACCTTCCCCTGCCCTTCTTTGCGGCTCATTTTGTGAGCCGCTTTTTTATTATCATTTCTAAAGTTATAAATATGTTTTTATAGTGTTATATATGTTTTAAAACATATTTTTATATTACTAAATGTTTTAAATATTATATAAACATATTTTAAATGATTTATCATTTTAATTACTATTTTATCTTGACAGTTATGTATAATAATATATAAATCAGTTTGTATTATGATTTATATTTTTTAAAATATATATTACTGTTTTTTACTATTTATTTATGTATAAATCCATTTAAAGGGGTAATTAATGAAAGTAATTACTGTCGGATGTATGAAAGGTGGCGTAGGTAAATCAACGCTTAGCACAAACCTCGCTGTTGTTGCGCAAAAAGCTGGCCTCAGAGTACTACTTGTGGACGCAGACCCCCAGAAGTCGGTTTTGGCCTGGAGTGTTGGAAGAGACACTAACGACATTCCAGCAATTGCTCTTGCAACAGTAAAAATTGCTTCTGCCTTGCCATCCATGGCTGATTCGTACGATTTGGCTATCGTTGATTGTGGTGGCAGGGATTCGCAAGTATTTCGAGCTGCTATGGCCGCTGCTGATCTAATTTTGGTGCCAGTGCAACCGTCTTACTTTGACGTAGTGGCAACAACAGAGACACTTGACGCAATAAATGAATTGAAAATATTCAAACCAGGGATTGAAGCCGTTATCGTAATCAACCAAGTCATCAGTGAAAGATCCTCAATGCTTAAAGACGCATTTGAAGGATTAGCGGAAGTTGCTCCGGATTTTAAAGTTCTTGATTCTAAAATATCAAGAAAGGAAATATACAAAAAAACTTCTGCAGAGGGGAA
>JBGSQR010000300.1:0-1756 GCA_041737975.1 Geobacterales bacterium
TCTGGTCTTGCAGGTATTTTCTCCGAGTCCCAACACGAGTCAACTTCACCTGATAATGTGACTCTATTTCAGCAATCACTTTCCTTCGGTCAGTTTCATCAAATTTTGGATTCGTCATTATTTGTCTCCTATTGACCTAACGGTCAAGAAAATCACCCGCCGTTTTTTTGCGGGTGATTTTGTGGTTGGTAAATGTTTTAAGTAGTGTAGAAAATTGAACCTTCATCTGATATGTCTTGCCAAGGGAACCAAGCAAATTCAGTCACTATTGGGGCATGATCACTACGCTCTCTCCATATGTTGAAGTCACCTATTTTTACAGATACAATTCTCTCACACCATTCCAAAGGAGCAAAACAGTAATCAATATGAAACGGCTTACTATACCTCCACAGATGGGTAGGAACATTTTCTTTTCCATGTTCTTCCTTATAAAAGTAGTGGTAAGTGCTTGCCATGTTGTGATTGTTTTTTAATCTATTTACAAACGCCGAGTGATTGAACTTGCCGTGGAGTCGATCCCATATCGCATTGCTATTAAAATCACCGACTATTATCATATCTGAACTATACTGATCCAAAAAAGAATCTTGAATATTATCAATAATCTTATGAGCTCCCTGTATATAGCGAGGTGATGCTGATTGCGTCCATACTGCCATGAGGTTAAAGTTAAGTGGGCCTTTAACTGTCACTGGCAAATAATAAGTTGGTAGATCGTTTTCAAGGAACAGAGCTTTTATCTCATAGCCCTCTCGAGAGATAACAGCAACCCCTTTTTTATTAGGATCTTTCCCAATCCAGATACAGTTTGGTGTTCCGTCAGGAGGCTTTAAACATTCCTGAATAACGATGATATCCGCATCATATTCCTCGCAGTAGCTCATGTATTGTTCAAAGCTCTTCTGGTGACAGTTCCAAGACAGTATTTTCAACGTTGGTAATTGTTGATCAGATGGGAAATGAGCAATTTCAGAAAGCCTTTTGCTTAAAACTGGTACAATCTTCGACCGCCAAAACAGAGGACTAACAAACCCGCTTGACATACCACCATGACTATATTTTTCAACATAGAAATCTTTATCCTCACGCAGTTCATGACCAGTTAATTTATGAAATGCTTCTTCAACGAGCATTATCAGGATTTCTACCGATTCAGGAATACAAATATTATGGAAATGATCCTTCATTTCCTGCCACAAGAACGGATCACCCCTTAGGCCCCAACGTGGCGGTTTTATACTAAACAAAGTTGATGCTTTTAGTGACAACTTGTTGAAATTTTCGCTACTATTCTGAAAATTCAAGCATTAGCTCCATTTATCATTTAATCTTCCAACGGGCATGAGGTTGACTGGGTGGTTTTTCGGCCCGGTCGAAATTTTTGGTTGTTGCATACCTTATTTTATATTAGGTGTGCACAACCAAGGGTACATGTTTGTTCCTGGTTGCCCACCTTCCTTCCATATCGTGTAAATATCCTTCATGCACTTCCCACATGGTCTGTAGCCGGCACGTATTGCGTCATCCTCACTGGCAAAAAACACACGGTGTTTTGTATAAAAGATTGGCGAAAAAAGCATGTGGCTCATCATCTAAATAGGGTTCATATCGTAATGGAATGGAGAGAGACAGCGGGATCTTAGAGTTTTGTATCCATTTTTCATCGTACTTGAAGCAAAATTGCTTTTTCTCGTCTAACCATAGATGTCCAACTATCTCGTTGTCTATTAATACATCCAGTTTTGTGATCATA
>JBGSQR010000306.1:0-3592 GCA_041737975.1 Geobacterales bacterium
GTCAATACAACATTGATGTTATTCCTCTGTAGATGTTGAGCAACAAAAGCAGCGAGTTCACCGACGGACATTTCCTGGAGAGTTTTCATAGTGGTTTCCCGCTACGACGTGGTCTGCGCCTGTTTTCCAAAAGCCTGATGCGCAAATCTTCCGGGTAAAACGTCAGGGCCTTGTCAAGCAGAGCTTTAAGTTCCTTCCGGAACGGATAGCGTGGGTTGAGTTCATATAGTCTGGTACGCCCTGCAACTCGGCTGACGAGGACACCTCCTTCTTCCAGCTTTACAAGCTGTTTCAGCAGTGGGGCAGGAGATGTCTGGTAAAACTCTGACATTTCTCGCAGATATCCCTCATCGCGTGCCGCAAGAAATATCAATACACGTTCACAGTTTGTTGATGCCAGCAGAGGTTCAAGCATATTCGACTCCGTTATTGATCTTAAATAAAGATCATATGATCTATATACAAGATCAAAATACAGTCAATTTGCTTTTGTGGCAAGGTAAATTTACGGCATACTGTGGCTGGCCAACGGGCGTTTCGCATGCTTGCGCAGATACAGCCTTGACAGGAAGTTGTTAAGAACGTATCTGAATTAAGGTAATAAAGTTAGTTGCCGAGGAGCAGATTAATGTCTTTAATAATACCAGGAACAGCTGCTGGTCGTGAGACGGCAATCAGCCGGGAAATAGAAAAACTGAAGCGACGGGTAATCTGGAGCGAACGGGCCGGAGGTGAAAGCTGGCGGCAGATATCATTCCTCTATCGGGTTGCGGACCGTTTCGGTCGTCGACTTTACGGGCAATCCTTCTGTGGTGGTGAACTCAGCGCCAGCGGCTGTTCCACCGGGTCTTGCTGCCGTTGCAGGCCCGATGTGTTTGCCTATGAAAAACAGGTGCTGGATCTGCTGCCCAAAAGGAGCGACGCATCCGACTACTGCCCATTTTTCAATCTGGCCAGGAAAAACTGCGGTATCTATGCTGTCAGGCCGTTCGCATGCCGGGTCTACTTCAATTTGGCCGCCTCCGCCCATTACTGCCGGAACCCCAATGATGTAACACTGCAACTGTTTGATAATATCAAGCCGCATCTGGAAAAGGTCCTGGGGGCATACCAGGGCGGTTATCAAAATTAAGTAGGCGGCCAATCGGCCGCCTGTATTTTTCATAATAGTATAGAAGTATTAACTACTTACCGCTCACAAGAAATTATGTTTTCACACCCACTTATTAGCAATTCCATTAGCATTTATCTGACCACTTCACAAGCGATATCAACATAAAAATGAAAAATATGTCCGTGACCGGATAGGCTCCCCGTAGAGGATAGTTCGATGTGGTCTATGGTTGAAAGTCACCTACTGGTCTTGCTCAAACCATGGCCCATCAATCACCGCTTCACCGCTGCCGCCCCACCACCCGGCCGGCTCACTTCCCGTTGATTCATTTCCCCTAGGGCTAGTTGATATAACCTTGCCACCTTGACTTACCTGTATGACTGAGCCACTGAACGCCATAGTGCAACTGCAAGATGTCGCCAAACGGCTTAAACTTCCTTGAAAAACATTCCAATTTTTAGGATAGTTCAGTGTAAAATCTCTCCAGCTTGTGGCATTTGAAGACCGAATCGGATATAGCAATGACTCCTCACTGTCTTCCACAGTACTTGTAATCATATCAACTACAAAATCGAGTTGCGCTGATGTAAAAGTTCCATTAGACAGAACATTTTTTATTTGGTCAAGATACACCTCAGGAACCACAACTGTCCCGCCTCGTGTTTCTAAGGTTTTAGGCACTAAGTTCCACAGCTCTGCTTTGGTTGCTTGCACTGTCTTGCCCAGCAAAGAAGCAGGAATGGAATCCGGCACTGCTGGCGAGACAGCAGCTTTGGTAGTTGCAGAAACCGTGCTTTCGGAAACACGTGAATCACTTCCGCAACTATTTATCATGCCTGCAACAACCAGGACCAGCACTGTTCTTGTCAAAATAGTCATACATTCGCTCCTGTAAGCCCGATGGCCTTTACTGTGCGTTAAATCCGGCGGATGCGCTTAGAAGTTATAGCGCAGACCGGCCAGAACATTGTGGCTCGCGAAAGAAAGTTTGTCGGTAGTATTAACTGAAGTATTGAGAGTGGCCTCGGTGGTGCCGAAGTAGCGATAGCCAAGGTCCAGGGTCAGTTTCTTTGTAACGGGATAGCCGGCGCCGACAGCGACCTGGTAAGCGAACACCGCGTCGTCGCTCCTATGCATGGTCCGGATGGTGTTGTTCAAGATGCCATCAGTGGTACCCAGGATAGACAAACCGATACCGCCGCCGAGATAAGGGACTATACCGAATGTATACGGTGTTTTGATGTCGTAAAATGCATTGGCCATGAAGCTCAGGTTTGAAACTGTGGATTTGTAGCTAAAACTGGATATGGTGAATGCTTTTCTGGTATCGGCAGCTTTGTAGCCGATTTCGCCTTCAACGCGCAGCGCATCGAAAGAGTAGCCGCCCGACATGCCAAGCGCATACCCAGCGTCGTACTTGATGTCGACATTACCTCCGGCATCTTTGAATGTACCGTCAGCGGGGACAGTTATGCCGGCTGTAACTCCAAGATAGGGGCCGGACTCGGCGAAGGCAGGGACGGCAAAGGCAAGGGCAAGAATGCTGGCCAGGGTTAAACGGGTAATTTTTTTCATCGTGTGTGCTCCTAGACGATAGCGGGAATACCGCCGGAATACCGCCCACTGCGCGGGTGAATCAGTGGCTACACCAATAGGTTTGTGGCAATCTCAGCCAGCTCAGACCGCTCGCCTTTTTCCAGGGTGACGTGGGCAGCTATCTTCTGCCCCTTGAACTTGTCGACCAGGTAGGTGAGGCCGTTGGATGAAGCATCCACGTACGGATTGTCAATCTGATGAGGGTAACCAGTCTTCCACCCCTTGTCAACTCGGGACCAGGCATCCCTCAAACGTTCAAGTTGTCCCTCGGATTCCTTTGCATCGAGTTGCAACATGCTTGTGCGTTCAGCCCGCTGGATGGCGGTCTGTGCCTCATTGATAATTTCGAGGCCAAGGATACTTGGCAAGCGCACTTCACCCACTTCATACAGAGCTGATGCGACGCCCTTCATACTTCGATAGCCTACGAAACCGGTTATCAGCGTAATAACCAGAAGCAGGAAAAATGACAGTAACAGCTTGTTTCTGATTTTCAGATTTGTGAACTACGTCATTGTGGCCTCCCTTTCAAACAGGTATTTGGGTTTATGTACAAGAACATAGACGAAACTTCGCTAGACATCCTATTCTGCTGCTGGACTCTGCCCCTGTACCGCAGCCATTTCGACTCCTGAAAACACCTTGTCAATATCCAGAATCATGACAAAGCGTTCGTTGTGTTTGCCCATCCCTTTCAGAAATTCAGTCTTGAGGTGAGTGCCGATGTGCGGTGCCGCCTCGATCTGGGACGGTTCCATCTCGATCACCTCCTGAACGCCGTCAGCAATGGCGCCCATTGAGGCGCCCTTTTTTATTAACTAACTTTTCAATGACCCCAGCAGTTTTCCTAATTCATTAACAGTATAAGGTTTAGCGACTGCG
>JBGSQR010000328.1:0-5815 GCA_041737975.1 Geobacterales bacterium
GATGATATGTGGACCAGCAAACTTGGGGTGCGCGGAAACGTTTTCGAACCGTATGTGATTCAAGAGCTAAACCTCAAACCGATTTCATCATATTTGAGCAAAGCTTTCTTCAAGCTCGGCTACCAGTATTATGACTTTGAATATACCGGCAGCAATAACTGGGTTGGCGCCCCGGTCAAGATTTCAGACATCAAGCCTACCGATATGATGTTGATGGCGCCGATGAAGGAAGCGCATAACGTTTATGCCACTTTCGAGGTTAAATTTTAGTTATTCCTGGCCGGATGGGTTGTGTGCCTCACCTGTCCGGCATTTTTTAGTAAGTTAGAAGTTGTTTTCTGCGCTTTTCTGACAGGAAATGACTTCGTTAACGCACTTATCCTGTTTGTCAGGGTTAGCCTGGACTTGTAAAACAAAATTATTCTGGCAAAATTAGGTCGTGTGTAGTTTTCTTTAGACTGAAAAGGGGTCTCCTGTGAAAAAGATCAATTCAATAATCATCATACTGGCCGTTATGGCCTTCTCTTCATTTTCTTTTATTCAAACCGCCAGCGCTGAAAGTGTCACCATGATTGGCGCTCTCTCCAAAATTGAACTGGCTGCCGATGGAAAATCGGCAATAGCTGTTCTTAAAGACAACAAAAGCGGAGAAGCGGTTACGATTCTTGTAACTGATGAACTGACTCTGGATAAGATCAAGGATAAGCGGATTGTGGAAGGTGACGAAATCCGCAGCAAATATGATAAAAGTGATAAAGGTAACAAGAGTAAAATTTTCAAGAAAACTGCCGGCTGTTAGGCCGGGCATCTCAAGGGAGGAATCTTTACATGGATAATACCAGGATTTTACGTGCATTTGTAGTTGCTGCTGTGTCTGTTCCGCTTGCTGCATTTACGGTTTTTGCTGCCGAAGCGGCCCCCAAGGCAAAGCCGACGATTGCTAAAATCTGCACTAACTGTCATCAGGCCCAGCCAAACACGCTGCAGGGACATTTTGACAATGTGGCTTTTAAGGCCAAAACTATCCAGATAAAGATTGATGATGCCGTAGAGCTGGTCAAGTTTGACGAAGATGAAATCAAGGTTGTCAACGGAGAAGGCAAAACCGGTGATGGCGATTTTCTTAAGGGCAATAAGGTTAAAAAAGGGCATGAAGTAAAGGTTGAATATGTAGAGAAAAACGGCGTCAAAACAGCTGTCAAATTGACAGAAAAACCGCCGGTCAAAATCTCGGCTGATATGTTGATGACTACTCAGCAGGTGGCCAAGCTGGTTGCTCTTGGTCCAGAAAAAGGTAAATATTTCCTGTATGATTCCCGTCCGGCGCCACGTTTTCAGGAAGGTGCCATCCCGACCGCTGTGAATATGCCTTTTCCGGCATTTGACAAGCAGGTTTCTAAGCTGCCTGCAGACAAAAATGCATTGATAATTTTCTACTGTTCAGGACCGACCTGCAATATGAGTCCGGGGTCTGCAGCAAAAGCTCAAAAACTTGGTTACACCAATATCAAAGTCTATAAGGACGGCATGCCGGGCTGGTCTCTGACAAATTACGGCGTTCTGTCAACCCAGTTTCTGAAAGTGGCCTGGCTGGATAAGGATATCCCGCATGTACTTTTTGATGTAAGACCTGTCAAAGAAACTGAAAAGGGTTACATCAAAGGTGCTGTAGCATTACCAGTCAAGCAGGCAACCAAACTGATCAAAAAACTGGCTTTGAAGCAGAAAAAAGCTCCGGTTATTGTTTATGATGCTGCTGGCGGTAAAGACGCCGATGCTGTAGCCAAAGCGCTTGTAAAAGCCGGTTATACAAATGTTAAGATTCTGACCGGTGGGTTCCAGGCCTGGCAGGCTGCAAAATATGAAGTAGCCAGCGGCAAGTTGAATCAGAAAGTTAGCTATGTCCCTAAACCACGTCCCGGTGAAATCAATCTGGATGAATTCAAGAAGATGGCCGCAGTACTGCCGGCAAATGTCATGATTATCGATGTGCGCAATCAGGATGAGGCCAACAGCGGTATGCTGAAAAGCGCCAAGCTGATTCCGGCTGAAGAGATCAAGGACCGTGCCGCCGAGATACCGAAAGACAAGCTTATTATTACCCATTGTGCGACAGGTATTCGCGCTGAAATGGCCTATCATTCTCTCAAAGAACTTGGTTATTCAAATGTCAAATTTGTTAATTCGAATTTGGAATTCCAGAAAAACGGCAGTATGAAGATAGTTGAGTAAAGTGTTTTAGCGGCGGTTTCCAACTTTTGTTGGAAACCGCCGGAAAGTAAAATCATTTTTTTGAGTATAAATATTTAAGTATTCATATAATTGGCTTGATTTTCGGGCATCTAGTAATTGACTCCTGACAGGAGGTTGACTTGTCTACCAAATTTTCACGCAGGACATTTTTTAAAGCCGCCGGAGCAGTAACAGCAGGATTGACCGTTGCTGCAACAATGCCGGAAAAACTGCTTTCCTGGGCTGAAGAAGAGAACCGGAAAGATCTTCAGCAGATACCCACCTTCTGCGAACTATGCTTCTGGAACTGCGGTCTGATTGCCAAGGTTGAAAACAAGAAGGTGGTTAAAATTGACGGCAACCCGCTCAGTCTGCGTGGCAGGGGGCGTTTGTGCGGTCGCGGAAATGCTGCTCTGGGGGCGCTTTATGATCCCGACCGGTTGAAATATCCCATGATCAATACCGGCAAGCGTGGTGAGCCGGTCTGGAAAAAGGCTACCTGGGATGAAGCTCTTGATTTGATTGCCGGTAAAATGAAGATTATTAAGGAAAAGTATGGTCCTGAATCCATAGCCATGATTTACCATGGGACCGGTTCTTCTTTCTGGAAACATTTATTGCACGCCTATGGTGTATCAACTTTCGCTGCTCCCTCATTTGCCCAGTGTCGTGGCCCTCGCGATATCGGTTTTGTACTGACTTTCGGGTCAGATGTGGGGTCGCCGGAGTATTACGATTTCAGCAAGAGCAAGTATATTGTCCTGCTCGGTTCCCACCTTGGTGAAAATGCCCATAACAGCCAGGTGCAGGATATTGTCAATGGTATTACGCAAGGAGCCAAACTGACTGTAGTTGATCCGCGCCTCTCCAATATCGCATCCAAGGCTGACCGCTGGCTGGCCATCAAGCCGGCTACCGACCTGGCGCTGCTTCTGGCCTGGATCCGCATCATTATTGAAGAAGAGCTGTACGACAAAGAGTATGTGGCCAAATATGCCACAGGCCTGGATGAACTGAGAGATGCCGTCAAACAGTACACACCGGAGTGGGCCGAGAAGGAAACCACGATCGAAAAGGACGTGATTGTGGCTGTTGCCCGTGACCTGGGCAAAAACTCCCCTAATGTGTGCATCGGTGCCGGTCGTTATGCCACCTGGTATGGCGACGATACCCAGCGCAGTCGCGCCATCGCCATCCTGAATGCTCTGCTCGGTTCCTGGGGCAGGGAAGGGGGCTACTTCTTTCCTTCAGGAACAAAGGTCCCTGCTTACCCGGGGCTTCCCGAGTATCCTGAAAAACTAGAAGATCTGCCGAAACTGGATGCAGCTTATCCGTTTGCCGGACTGCAGACTACGACCTCTATTAAAGAAACCACTATCACCGCCAAGCCTTATCCGATCAAGGCCTGGTTCATATACGGCTCCAATCTGCTCAAGACCATGACCGACAAGCAGGATACGATCAAAGCAATCAATAATCTGGACCTGCTGGTGGCAATTGACACCATGCCGGCTGATATTGTTAATTATGCTGATGTCGTACTGCCAGAATGTACCTACATGGAACGTTTTGATGAACTGAGCATCGGCAAATTCAAAGGGCTTTCTGAGATTTCCCTCCGTCAGCCGACGGTAGAGCCGATGTATGAAACAAAAGCATCCTGGTGGATGGCCAAAGAGCTGGGCAACAAACTGGGGCTGAAGGAATTTTTTCCTTGGAAAGATGGGGAAGAGTATCTTGCCAAGCGGTGTGAAGCCGGTGGCGTGGATTTTGCCAAATTGAAGAAAAACGGGGTAATCATTAAAGAGGGCAAGCTCCCTTATATTACTGCCGATAACCAGCCGGAATTCGATACACCTTCCGGAAAGATCGAGCTTTATTCAAAGCAGCTGCTGGAAAAGGGGTTTGATCCGGTGCCGCAATATACAAAGCACCCCCAGCCGCCTGACGGATATTTCCGTCTGCTGTTTGGTCGTTCTCCATTGCATACTTTTTCACGCACCACCAACAACTTCATGCTAACCGATCTGCAGAAGGAAAATGACCTGTGGGTCAATGCAAAAAAAGGACGGGAGATGGGATTGAAGGACGGAGATTATGTTTATCTGGTCGGCCAGGATGATATCAAGGCATCCGGAAGGATCCGGGTCAAGTTGACTCAGCGTCTGCGTGATGATGCCGTGTATATGTACCATGGTTTTGGTGCCCACTCCAAAGGGTTGAGCCGGGCCAATAATAAGGGGATTGCCGATGACGATCTGATCAAGGGCAATGTCATTGACCCGATCATGGGTGGGACGGCCATGCGCAGAAACTTTGTCAAGATTGTAAGGGGGGCCTGATATGCAGATATACGGAGTTTATATCCCGGAGAAGGATAGGCTGGTCAGCTATTTCAACCGGTTTAAAAAAGGCCAGGGCGGTTTTTGGGTTTACCTTTCCCTGATCGGTCTTGTTCTGGGTGGTTTTGGCATTGGCAGCATTTTTGTTATGGGTCACGGCAGCACTACTAATACCTCCAGTCTTGTTCCCTGGGGGTTGCAGATTTCAACCTATGTTTATTTTGCCCTTGTAAGCGGTGGCTGTATATTTACTAACTTTTTCGGAAATATGTTCTACCATGACATCTATAAGCCGCTGGCCTCCAGAGTTATTTTCATGGGCCTGATCACTGCCATAGCCGGTTTTGCTTCATTAGCATCCGAACTTGGTCATGTGGAGCGCATGTATTATTTTATGATTTCACCAAATCCCAAATCACCCATGTTCTGGATGGCGGTCTGGTATTCGGCGGATATCACAATATTGTTACTGGAATATATTAATGTGCAACGAAATGTTCACTCTAAACGCCTCCTATATGCGTCATTTATCATTCCGGTAATTACCTATTGTTCACTGGGCAGCCTTTTTGGCGCTGTTGGAACAATTCCGTTTTATTACAGCTCATTATTACCTGTTTATTTTCTTTTTGCCGGTTTTCTGTGTGGAAATGCACTCTGCTCGGTTGTTGCTGCATTAAAAGCTAAAGCCACAAACAGCCAGTTATCAGTTCAGCCGTTTATAAAAATGCAGTTGATTGCTCTTGCAGCTGTTTTTGTAATGCACATGTCCCGAATCATTATCGGAGTTGCAAGTACCGCTTCCGGGTATGAGATTTATCGCGAAATGCTTTTTAAAAGTATTGTGCTAGGTGCTTTTGTAGGACTGATTGTTCCGTTTTTAATTCTTAAGTACAGACCTACAATTAATGGTCTGATTTTTTCGAGTATGATGGTATTGGCTATTCAGTTCTTATGTCGGTTTGAGCTTGTTGTAGGTGGATTCAGGGTTCTGGTTTTCCGGGTTTACGATATGCCGGAAAGAATAAGTTATTTCCCTTCCATATTTGAAATTCTTGTAGTTGTGGCATCTGTCTCGGTTGTCGCTTTTGTTTACCTGATCTGTGAAAAAACCGGTCTTTTTGAAATTGCCGGGAAGGAGTCTGAAAATTATGAGCTCCATTGATGATAAAGACATACTTGAAATTATGCATGCCGACCTGCAGCGTGCCTTGAAAAAACCAAGGAATCAACGTCGCTGG
>JBGSQR010000404.1:0-2736 GCA_041737975.1 Geobacterales bacterium
ACCCACATCAAAGAAACGATCCGGGAAAGTCTCAGAGAACTTTTTTAGGCCGGTTCCTTCAGGCATGGCAGCTGTTATGGCGACAATTTTCGAGTCCTGTTTTGCCAGTTCGACAATGGTGTCACCGAAAACATCAGTATAGGTTTTTATTGGGGACTTCGCTGCACCCGCTCCGGTGGCAATGTTAAAAGCAGCTACGCCGTGAAATTTTGCCGGTGTGTCTTCTGCCGGTTTGTATCCTTTGCCCTTGGTGGTCATAATGTGCAGTAAAAAAGGGCCGTCAAGTTTGTTGACGTTTTTGAATACCTCGATCAGCTGCGGCAGATCGTGGCCATTTAACGGCCCCATGTAATCGAAGCCGAGGGCTTCAAAGAGGGCACCTGGGGTCAGAAAGCCTTTCAGTGAATTTTCAGCCCGTTTGGCAAAGTGAAGAATATCGGTGCCAATGGCAGGAATATGCAGCAGGAGGCTCTGCATCTCCTTCTTCAGGTCACGATAATACTGTCCGCTCATTTTACGGGAGATGAATGAGGAAAAGGCACCTACATTCTTTGAGATGGACATTTCATTGTCATTCAGTATGACAATCAGGTTTTTCTTGAGATGCCCGGCCTGATTCAATGCCTCAAATGCCATGCCGCCGGTCAGGGAACCATCGCCGATAACGGCAATGGCATGATTTCTCTTGCCGGACAGGCTGGCCGCAGCAGCCATGCCCAGGCCTGCGGAAATAGAGGTGGAAGAGTGGCCGACACCGAAAGAGTCATGTTCTGACTCGCTGATTTTGGGGAATCCGGAGATACCTTTGTACTGACGCTGGGTGTGGAAAGTGTCTCTTCTGCCGGTCAGTATTTTGTGGGTATAGGCTTGATGACCCACATCCCAGACAATTTTGTCATTTGGTGAGTCAAAACAGTAGTGCAAGGCAATAGTCAACTCAACTACGCCCAGGTTAGATGCAAGGTGTCCGCCGGTTTTGGATACGGTATCCAACAGGAACTTGCGAACCTCTTCAGCCAGAAGTGGCAACTGTTCCGGCTTCAGTTTTTTAAGATCAGCAGGGGTGTTAATTTTTTCGAGTAACATTAGAACCTCAGTTAACTTCTGTTCGTGGTTCGTAGTTCAGGATTTAAATCATGAACCACAAACTGAATCTAAGAACCTTGAACCGCCTTAAGCGTAGCCATTCATTTTAAACCACTCTACAGCACGTTTGAGTGCTTCTGTGACAGGAGTCTGGGGCAACCCCAGTTCTCGTACCGCTTTTGAAGAGTCAAAATACATGAATTTTGCAGCCATTTGAACACCAGCCAACGGAATCAATGGCTCCCTGCCTGTAATCTTTGAAATACCTTCGTTGACATAGGCGGCCAGCAGAATCGGAGTATAGGGAAGTTTGAATCTGGGGGCAGGCAGTCCGGTGATTTCTTCAAGCTGATCAAATATAGCACATAACGTAAGATTAGTGTTTCCCAGAATGTACTTTTCTCCGATGCGACCTTTTTGGCTCGCAAGGAGGTGACCTTTTGCGCAATCTTCAACCGCAATGATGTTCAGTCCCGTATCCAGATAGGCCGGCATTTTGCGTTTAAGGAAGTCAACAATGATCTTGCCGGTAGGAGTCGGTTTGACATCCATCGGCCCAATCGGGGTTGAGGGATTTACAATAACCAGCGGCAATCCCCTTGCAATAAATTTTTCCGCCTCACGTTCCGCCAGGAATTTGCTTTTTTTATAGTGCCCAACCATATCAGCCATGCCGACAGGGGTGGACTCAGATCCAGGTGTTCCATTACCAGGGTTACCCAGGGTGCCTACACTACTGGTATAAACAACCTTGGATAGTCCGTTTACCAGTGCTGCTTCCAGGATTGCTGCAGTCCCGTCTACATTAATCCGGTACATTTCTTCAGGTGCACGTGTCCAGAGTCGATAGTCGGCAGCCGCATGAAAAAGGGTATCACAACCTTTCAGGCCTTTCATCAGGCCGTCATGATCAAGTAGGTCTCCCTGCCATAGTTCAATGTCCAGGCCCTTCAGGTTGGAAGTGTCAGAGCCGCGTCGCACAAGTGCACGAACTTCATGTCCATTCTTGAGCAACTCTCTGGCGATGTTGGCACCTATGAAGCCGGTTGCACCGGTAATAAATGTTTTCATAGTAATTAGTTTGTACTCGGTTAAGCCGGAAACAGAATGTTTCGCAGCTGGTTATGTCGCTGTATGTGTAAAAGAGCAGAAAAAGATGAAAGCCCCGGTTGTACTAAACCCGGGGCTACCCAGCTTTTAACACATTTTAGTGAAAATTTTATTTTGCTGACCCGTTTGCAACATGCAGTCGACGATATTTACCCAGAGCGGTCAACGGAAAACAGTTACGATATATGTGGTACTTGATCATGAAAAATTTAGGGAAGCCGGTGCCGGTAAATGCTTCCTCATCCCAGGTGCCGTCCTGTTTCTGGGTTGATAGCAGGTAAGCGATTCCTCTTGCAGCAGCACTGGAATCGACTTCTCCGGCAGCAAAAAGTGAAAGCAGCGCCCATCCGGTTTGCGATGCGGTGCTCGGCCCACTTCCCATCAGTGAACGGTCATAGTAGGATTCGCAAACTTCGCCCCAGCCACCATCAATATTCTGTTTGGATTTGATCCAGTTGACAGCCTTCCTGATATAGGGTTTGGTCATGTCTTCACGGATTGCTTCCAGGCCGCAAAGAACTGACCAGGTCCCGTAAATGT
>JBGSQR010000426.1:0-4004 GCA_041737975.1 Geobacterales bacterium
AAACCACTTACATATACTTTTCTCCTTTAAGAGGTCACATGAAAAAACCGCGCATAGCCGCATTGGATATAGGCTCCAACTCAATTCGCTGTATCATTGCCGAAGTTTCCAAAGACGGCAAGTTCAAGATTATGGATGACGAAAAGGCAACGGTTCGACTCGGAGAAGGTCTTTCAACCACCGGAATGATCTCGGTCGAAGCATCGGAACGCGCTGTTGAGGCTATTCAACGTTTTAAACAATTGTTAAATGGTCTCAAGGTACAAGTTGTTGAAGCGATTGCAACCAGCGCGGTCAGAACAGCAAGTAATGGCAGAGAGCTGGTACAGATACTTTCAGAAGAACTGGGTCATGAAATCAGGATCATCTCCGGTGAAGAAGAGGCTGAACTGACGGCCGCATCGGCACTTGCCAACTTTGACATGTACGGCAAGCGACACGTCATGGTCGATATCGGAGGCGGTAGTGTTGAGATTGTCACAGCCAGCGGAAACCATGTTGAAGAGTTTTACTCCCTGGACCTGGGTGCTGTTGTCATGACTGACAGATTCATCAAAAGTGATCCGACAACTGAGAGCGAACTGCGAAAACTCCAGCGTCACATACGTACCAGTGTCAAACAATCCGGCGCCAACAAAAAGCTGTCCATTGACTCTCTGATCGGATCAGGAGGCACTTTTACCGCACTCGGCTACATGACCAAACAGATGAAAAAGGATAACTTCGTATCAATTCATGGCTACGAAGTACTCCGCGCAGACGTTATCCACCTGCTGGCCATGCTGTCACGTAAGGACCTGAAAGGTCGCCAGACAGTACCGGGGCTGAATCAGGACCGGGCTGACATAATTGTGGCCGGGCTGGCAGTAATCGATGAAATAATGGACTCATTCGACGTCAACCGGATATTAATCAATGAGCGCGGCATTCGTGAAGGCTTATTGATCAGGGCGATTAAACAGCTTGGCATTTCATCCGCAAACAGCACTCCGCCAAACTGGCGTGACTCTGTAATGGATTTTGCCAGATCCTGCCATATTGACGAATCTCATGCTACACATGTGGCAGCACTGTCACTTTCTGTTTTTGACTCTCTGGCACTTCCATTCAGTTTACACATGTCGGAACGGAAACTTCTGGAAGCTGCTGCAATTCTTCACGATAGCGGTTATTTTATCAGTTACGGCAGCCATCACAAACATTCCTACCATCTGATCCGGCATGCGGACCTGTTTGGTTTTTCCCCGCGCGAACGGGAAATGATCGCCCAAATTGCCCGTTATCACAGGAAATCGCTGCCAAAACGCAAACATGAAGCCTTTTGTAGCCTGAAAGAGAGCGACCGGATAACAGTTGAACGCCTGGGCGGCATCCTCCGTCTGGTAGATGGCCTGGATCGTCGCAGAAGTTCGCTGGTTCAGGATTTATCTTGCAACTTTGCAGGCACCAGCGCTGTTTTCAACCTGAATGCAACAGAGGATATTTCAGTGGAAATTTATGGCGGAAACTCGAAAAAAGATCTGTTTGAAAAGGCTTTTGGCTGCAAGGTGGTCTTTAGTCTGGCGGAATAATTTTCTCTTCGTGACAAGTCATACCAAAATTCAAATCAGCATGGAGTAACGGCATGACTCAAACCATCTCCCGTTCAGTCTGTCCCTACGACTGCCCGGACACATGTGGTCTGCTGGTTACAGTTGAGACTAACCATGCCATAAAGGTAACCGGCGATCCGGACCACCCGGTGACTCGAGGCTTGCTCTGCCAAAAAATGAATCACTACGAACAGACCGTCCATTCACCTCGTCGTTTGACAAGACCTCTTTTACGCAGCGGCAGCAAAGGCAGCGGCCAGTTCACCCCCATAACCTGGGATGAGGCCATAGAGCGTATCTGTAAACGTTGGCAGTCGCTGATCACCGAACATGGCGCAGAATGTATCCTGCCCTACTCTTATGCCGGAACCATGGGACTTATCCAGCGCAACGCCGGTCATCCGTTTTTCCATTACATGGGAGCGTCGCGACTGGAGCGAACCATCTGTTCTCCGGCCAAGGATGCAGGCTGGAAAATGATCATGGGTGATACACCCGCCATGCAGCCAGCGGAAATGACCCAGAGCGATCTGGTGATCCTGTGGGGAATCAATGCCGCAGCCACCAGTATCCATGCCATGCGTGATGCCAAAGAGGCCCGTAAAAATGGAGCGAAGTTACTGGTTATAGACACTTACCGTACACCTACCGCAGACGCTGCCGACGAATTTCTTCTGGTCAAACCGGGTGGTGATGGAGCGCTGGCCCTGGGGATGATGCATGTGATAGCCCGCGACCACCTGACAAATACCACCTTTATCCGTGACAACGTGCTCGGTTTCGAAGAACTGACAAAAAAAATACTTCCTGATTGTACGCCTGAACTGATGTCGCCCTATTGCGGGCTGCCACCGAAAACAATCGAGCGCCTGGCACACGAATATGCAACTGCCCGCGCACCATTCATCCGACTTGGAAGCGGACTTACCCGCTACGCCAACGGTGCCATGACCGTGCGGACAATCACCTGTCTTCCAGCCATTACCGGCGCTTGGCAACGGCCTGGAGGAGGCATGTTCATCGGCACCTCCACCGGAGCGGCCTTCCCGTTGCACAAGGTGACCCGGGAAGACTTTATCAAACAACCGAACCGGATAGTCAGCATGAACCAGTTGGGTTCGGCATTGAATGATCTGAACGATCCACCAATCAAATCATTGTATGTCTACCACTCCAACCCGGCAGCCATAGCACCGGACCAGAATGCGGTCATTCGTGGACTGGAGCGTGAAGACCTGTTCACGGTTGTACATGAACGCTTCCTGACCGACACCGCACGTTATGCCGACATTGTATTACCTGCCACATCATCCCTGGAACAGGACGACCTGTTCCGCTGTTACGGCAGCTATCAGGCCCAACGCAGCAATGCCGTCATCCCTGCAGTCGGAGAGGCTAAATCCAACTGGGATGTATTCCGTTTGCTGGCCGAGGGGATGGGATGGGACGAACCGTTTTTCCGCCAGGAAGCTGGTGACCTGGTAGACCAGCTGCTAGAAAATGAAAATGAATGGCGTAATGAACATCTAAATCAAAGCCTGCGGCAAGGTGAACCAGTAATACTGACAGTCCCGGGCGATCCGAAACGTATCTGGCAGACCCCATCCGGCCACATTGAAATCCTCAACAACCGTGAGCCCGAACCACTGCCACGCCCATTGCCGACCCATGCAGAACAGGACGGCTATCCGCTGCGGCTGCAACCGGCGACCACACCCTATGCTCTAAATGCCAGCTTTTATGAACGTGACGACTTGCGTGAAAAACAGCAATGTATGCTACTGATGATGAATCCGCTGGATGCCGCTGAGCGGGGCCTGGTTGACCGGCAACAGGTCCTGGCAGTAAATGATCTGGGGAGGGTAAGGTTCAACCTGCTGATTACGGACCGAACACCGCCTGGAACTGTTGTGACAGAAGGGGTCTGGTGGCAGGAATTCATTCCGGGTGACCGGGGGGTAAATGCCCTGACCTCGCAGAGACTTACTGATGGTGGACGTGGCAGTACACTGTATGATGTGGCGTTGGAAGTAATTGACGGCCAGGGGAATTAAACTATCTGGCAAGCTGACAAATAGCCTTATATCCAGCAATTTAATCATCCGGAGATACTTTACAAGATCACTATCGCGTTTATACTAATTAAGTTGAGTATCAAATCATGTATAAACGGGATAGTGATCATGAAAAATCAGGTTTCAGTACACACAGTTCTTCTGTTTCTGGCGTTTGCAACCCTAATACTCATGCCGATGCAAACCGATGCTACTGACACAAAAAGCCGACTGAACCAGATCAAAACCAGCAAGACCCTGCGGGTCTGCATCTGGCCAGACTACTACAGTATCACTTACCGCAACCCCAAAACCCAGGAACTCACCGGTATCGATATCGACATGGCCAGGGAACTCG
>JBGSQR010000513.1:0-4614 GCA_041737975.1 Geobacterales bacterium
CGGCACTGCTCTGGAAACGAGCGGCGCGGCAAAGCTTCTGGGCGGATTCATGGTCGAGACTGCCGGTGCGTTCGGACCGGTGGTCCTTGTGTCGGCTCTCTACCTGGTTACGTCACTGCTCACCGAAATGATGTCCAACAACGCCACGGCGGCCCTGCTTGCCCCCATTGCCATAGCTGCTGCTGAAACAATGGGGGTTGACTCGCGCCCCTTCCTCATGGCGATTACCTTTGCCGCTTCCGCCAGCTTCATGACTCCGGTCGGTTACCAGACCAATACTCTCATTTACGGCCCAGGCCAGTTCCGATATGCCGATTTCCTAAGGGTTGGCACGCCGCTTAATATCATTTTCTGGGTGTTGGCGACGTTCCTGATTCCTTACTTCTGGCCGTTTTAACTCGTACAAGGGGAGGAGTGGGGCTGAATTCGGGACTAATGTAGCAGCTTGGTTTTAGATGAAAGCCTGAAACATCCATTTGCCAAAGTAGCATTGGGCGGATCAGATCAAGTTAACTTTTCGCGATCACCGTTATCCAGCTTCCTGCCGCAACAGGGACAGATACCGGTACCGGATACATCAGTCGGTCGCATTATTTCTGATGTGACAATGCCTGTCGGCACGGCAATGATGCCGTAACCGGTCACCATCAGCAACGAAGCCACCACCTGTCCCAATGGTGTTACTGGGGCTATGTCGCCGTAGCCGACTGTTGTCATGGTTACTATTGCCCAGTAAATACTCTTGGGAATGCTGGTGAAACCGGATTTTTCACCCTCTATCAGATACATCAGACTGCCTACTGCAACCACCACTGTGAAAACAGTTGTCAGAAACACCGTAATTTTATGACGACTGCGTTTGAGAGCACTCCACAACTGCTGTCCTTCTCCCATGAAATGAACCAGCTTCAATATCCGGAATATCCGCAACAGCCTCATTATACGTACTGTAGTCAGAATATGCATTCCTGGCAGGAACAGACTCAAGTAGGTGGGTAGTATCGCCAGGAGATCCACCAGGCCATAAAAGCTTAATATATATTTTCTTTTACTATGGACGACATATATCCGTAGCAAATATTCCAGTGTAAACAGCACCGTAATCAACCACTCTCCAACCAGCAGCCAGGCGCCCAATTCACCATGGACATCCGGGATGCTGTCCAGCATGACCAGTAAAACTGAAAGCAGTATGAAAAAGATCAAACCAACGTCAAAGGCCTTGCCGGCTGGTGTATCTGTTTCAAAAATTACCGTATAGAGCCTTTCCCGCAATTTATCCATGTCAAATAATCCTCTAATTGAGATTTAGTTTGGGCCAGTCGATGCTACCTGCTTCATAATAACCCGAATGAACTTAATTTGCACATTTTCAAATCCATATATTGTGTTATTATTAATGAAGTTTCGGTTTGAATAATACTAATAAAATCACTCCTATCATTTTTTGAATTTTACCGTCTACCGAACGGCCAGTTGTGGCCGACGCATGAAAGGCAACTACATGGACATTAAGCTTTTGGAGTCGGTAACAGAATGGCTGTTCGATCCAACAGTCGGTAAGATCGTAGCCGTTATAATCGGAATAATCATTATCAATGTCCTGGCTCGAGTGGCTCGCCGTCTTCTGTTGGTTAGAATTGATAACACAGATACACGCTACCGTCTGAGAAAGTTTATAAATGCCGCCGGAGCAATGATTTCAGTCCTGTTGGTTACGGTGGTTTTTAGCAACAAACTTGGAAATCTCACAGTTGCATTCGGTGTTGCCGGTGCAGGCATTGCCTTTGCCCTGCAAGAGGTTATAGCCAGTATAGCCGGGTGGGTGGCTATTTCCTTTGGCAATTTCTATTCAATAGGTGACAGGGTACAGCTCGGCGGTATTACCGGCGATATAATTGATATCGGTGTATTACGAACAACTATCATGGAAACGGGCCAGTGGGTCAAAGGTGACCAGTACAATGGCCGAATTGTCAGGGTTGCCAACAGTTTTGTTTTCAAGGAGCCTGTTTTTAACTATTCAGGCGATTTTCCATACCTATGGGACGAAATTTCTGTTCCGGTCAAATACGGCAGCGACTACAGGCTGGCCCGTGAAATTCTCCAGAAGATTGGTAACGAGACTCTGGGAAGCATCGTTCCTGATGCCCAGAAAAACTGGCACGACATGGTAAACAAGTACAGGATTGAAGATGCCAGCGTTGAACCGACAGTTTTGTTGATAGCAAATGATAACTGGCTTGAATTCACAATCCGTTACGTTACCGAGTATAAAAAACGCCGATCAACCAAAGACATTCTTTTTACGCGAATTATGGAAGAATTTGACGCCACTGGCGGCAAAGTATCCATGGCATCGACAACCTTCCATCTGGTTGAGGCGCCCACATTTAATGTCCGTCTGACCAATGACAAATAAATCCTTTTCAAAAGGGTTGATATCACCAAACTGACAGGAAGCATATGCATTTTTTTGAAATTTCAGCTTTGTTAATAGTGCTGACGGCACTGTTCAGCTACCTGAACTATCGTTATCTACACATGCCGACCACAATCGGGGTAATGTTTATTGCCCTGGTTCTATCACTAGGAGTTGTAATACTGGGTGGGCTTGGTGTAAATATCGGACAGGAGCATATTGAACGGTTAATCAAATCTATTGATTTCAACCAGACTCTGCTGCACGGCATGTTGTCATTCCTGCTTTTTGCAGGGGCGATGCACATTAAACTTGATGATCTGTCTAACCAGAAATGGGTCATCCAATTACTGGCCACAATCGGGGTTGTGGCTTCCACATTCATTGTCGGTGGGCTTACATGGTATTTGCTTAATTTTCTCGGCATTCCAGCGTCATTCATCTACTGCCTGCTTTTCGGGGCGCTGATTTCCCCGACCGACCCGGTGGCGGTGATCGGTATTCTCAAAACTGCCGGAGTACCTAAAAGTCTGGAAACAAAGATCGCCGGCGAGTCGCTGTTCAATGACGGAATCGGTGTCGTTGTATTTATGATTATCCTTGAGCTTGCCCTTAAGGGTGGCGCCGTAACCATCGGCAATGTTTCACTGCTCTTTCTGGAGGAAGCTGTTGGCGGTGTGGAGCTGGGGCTAGGGTTGGGATGGATCACTTATCAGATGCTCAAAAGAGTCAACAACTACCAAGTAGAAGTAATTATTACTCTGGCTCTGGTCATGGGCGGCTATGCCCTAGCGGACAGGATTCATACATCGGGCCCGATTGCGATTGTGGTCTCCGGCTTGCTGATTGGGAACCACGGGCGGGCATTTGCCATGTCTGAAATTACCCGCGAGCGTCTTGACGATTTCTGGGAGCTAGTCGATGAAATTCTGAATGCACTACTCTTTATGCTGATCGGCCTGGAAGTGCTTATAATGCCATTTACAAATTCCCTGCTGATTGCCGGACTGATTGCAATTATTATTACACTTTTTGCGCGCTGGGCCAGTGTTGGCGGGGCGGTGTTCATTCTGAGCAAATTCAGGTCATTCAGCCCGGGAGCAATCAAGATTCTAACCTGGGGCGGTTTGCGCGGCGGTATTTCCGTGGCTCTGGCGCTGTCGATACCGCCTGTTCCGGAAAGGGCTACAATTGTTACAATGACTTATATTATTGTCGTGTTTTCCATTGTAATTCAAGGCATGACCCTTGGAAAACTTGTGGACAGAATTTATCCGAATATTAGGTGATTACACTCCCGAATTTCATGATTTTAGGAGCCATAAATGTTTCAAACTCTAATGACGGCTGTATTGATTTTAATTTCGACTTCGGCTGTAGCTGCAGTTCCTCATAAAGCAGAGTCAAACACAGTACCAAAGGCACAAATTACTGTTCAAACACTGGCTGAAGGTCAAGTAACTCTTGGTGGCAAGCCGCTACTGGTAATTAAAAGTAAGGCTTATTCCTTTTCCCCCGAAGACCGGGCTAAAGCCGTGTCTTCTCGGCTGGATAAACTAGCAAAAGATCCTTTATTCAGAGTCGAGTTGTTGAAGGTAGTCGATAGCGAAAATACCAGTGATATAATTTTTGGCGAATTGGTATTAATGAGTGTATCTGATGGTGATGCCAAGGCTGAAGGCAAACCGAGGCTGGCGCTGGCAGAGGATTATGCAGAAAAAATTCGTAATGCTGTGGAAGCCCGTAACAGGGAGTACAGTACTCAGACCATCATGTTTGGCGCTCTATATGCTCTTCTTGCAACGCTGCTACTGATTGCTTCGCTGATCATGATCAAAAGCTTTCTTCCAAAAATAATTCTAAAAATAGAATCATTTCGCGGTACATTTATTAGATCAATAAAATTTCAAACTTTTGAAGTGCTAAATGAAGATCGGATAGTGTCTGTATTGATTTCCCTGGTTCGTACGGCAAGGGTGTTTATTCTTTTGGGATTGTTTTATTTCTATATACCGCTGGTGCTAAGTTTTTTCCCTTGGACTCACGGTATGGCCAACAAACTTTTGGGCTTTATCCTGACGCCAGTTGAAAAAGTTGGAATGTCATTTGTTTCATATCTGCCAAATATTTTCTTTCTGCTTGTCATCACTGTTATTACCCACTATTCAATAAAGTTCACCAGATTCGTGAGA
>JBGSQR010000312.1:0-3582 GCA_041737975.1 Geobacterales bacterium
AACTACAAAACCACCAACAACAGCTGAAAGCAAATCAGCAAGACTCACAGCAAACAGGCCCGGAACAACATTGACTGTCGTTCCGAGCCTGTTTTAAATAGACCTCTATCGATTACACATAAAAAACTATTTACGCCCTCTTGGAGCCGACGGTCGCTTTTCCTTTTCTTTCCCCGGCCCCGCCGCCGGTTTTTTCCTGTCACCACCAAAGGTACGCTTGGGGCCTTGCGGATTAGGGCGGGCGATACTTACAGATATAACCTTATCAATCAGCAGTGCACCATCAAAAGTCTCCACCGCCTCTTTTGCCTCCTCGACGGTAGACATCCTTACATACCCGCACCCCTTGAACTGACCAGTTGCCAGATCAGTTATCAGGTGGATTGAAGTGACCCTTCCGACCAGCGAAAACAACTTTTCCAGATCCTCTTCCGTGGCCTTGAAAGAAATGCTACCAACATACAATTCGTTTTTCATATAGTTATCTCCATTATTATTTTTTCAAGCAGATACGGCAAATCAAGGTGCCGCAGGATAGACAGTCAACTTAATATTCTGACCAGGCTGGCCACTTTTTACAAACAGATACTCTTGAGGCAGAGCATCCAACTGTGACGGTACAGTTACTTTAAAAGACAACCCAAGACTTTCGGTCAGCTTTTCTATTGCCACCCGACTGGAATCATTTCTAGCCAACACAAGCAGCTGTTCGCCCCGCATGGACAGCAACCGACCATAGGTGATCAGTTCGGCCGGTGTTGGGTCACAGACAACTGTTACAGACACACTCTCATTTCGGGCAGTAAAAACCTGACCACCAAGGTCCAGTGTGGGAGGTGAAACCAGTAATCCCAGTTTTTCAGCAACCTGACGGGTCATACCACATGCTTCAGCATAAGTAACACTAACTTCAAGAATCGGAATAACAATCGGTTTGACCAGCTCGTTTACCGGCTCAACCTTCTGAATTACCGGTTCGGCAGCCGCTTCTGGCACTGCCTTGGGTTCGGCTTTGCGTTTACCAGTTTTGGGTTTGGACTTCTTTGCCTTGACCGCCTTTAATTCTTTGAGATCAATTTCAAGATTCTGCTGTTTGACTGCTGGCTTGGCAACCGGAGCCGGACGCAGTTCCTTAAGATCAATATCAAAACTCTCGGCGGCCATTGATGAAGAAGCGGCCATGCAGAATATTATGAAAAACGTTGCAAAGACTTTTGGAATGAACATCAGATTTCTTTCCCGAAAAAATTAATCCTGTAAAAAAACAGTTAATCACGCAGCGACGCGACGACGCGACGAGAGTCTTTAAACAAATCTTTTTATTCACGCTTTTAAACGTTGCGCCGTCGCGTCGTCGCGTGAAACAAGATTTTTAGATTCCGGCTTGCCTAGGTTAATTGTTTTCAAATTAACACATCTAGACGGCGTTGTCACATTAAGCAGTTACCTGCCGCAGAAAATCCAGGCTTTTGATACTGCGACCCGCATGGGCGGAAATAGCCTTATCCAGCAACAGACCGATCTGACCAAGCCTTTCCTGGCTGAAAACTATCAGCCCGAATGTGCCTGTACCCATACATGACATCAACAGCTGCAGGGAATCCGGCTGCATTTGCGGGCCGGCTGTCATACATTTTCTACAGACCAGTTCGCCATCTCCCTGCAGAAGGGCACCGTTTCGACCGTATGACTCCCCGCAACGGGAGCAAACCTCCAGAGAAGGTCGGTAACCAAGAATATTCAACAGATTTATTTCAAAAAAACGACGATCAGATTCTGATGCTTCTACTTTTTCCAGATGGTCCAGATAGGCCGCCAAAAGGCGAAAAAGCCTGGGATGAGGCTGTCCCTCCGGTGTAAGACTTTCAACAAGTTCACAGACATACAGCGCATGGGCAATCCGCACAAGATCCGTACGCACCTGAGGGTAAATACTATGGATATCAGCCTGTTGCAGACCGGACAAGCCATTTTTCAGCCTGACCTGTGCATCAATACGCGCAAAAGGTTCCAGTGCAGCGCCAAATCGCTTGCGACTCTTCTTTGCACCTCTGGCGAAACCTTTGATGCGCCCATGCTCCAGGGTAAACAGTGTAACGATACGGTCACTGTCACCATAATCAATAGCCGACAAAACAAAGGAATGTAGTTTTTCAACTTGCATGACGAACCTGTTTTTAATTAATTGTTCAATAAACTGCAAAATCAATGGAAATACGAAAAACTTGTTTTTTTTCAACAAAAGCATACAATCAAAAAACTAAAATCACTGGTTTTGTAAAAACCGCTGCATCAAGCTTTACATCGTTTACTCACCACAACCCCCAAGAGGTTGAACATGATAAAAGGAATCACATTTTTTGCTGGAATTCTTTGTTTATCATTAACAGTGCTTCCCCTGAATACATATGCAAAGCAAACACAACCCACTACAGCAAATGAAAAACTCTCTTCATATGAAAAGAAGGGAACACATTCAATACGTTTCCTTGAATTTGAAAAAACTTTCGACTCAAAACGAAGTGATCGCCCGGTCCCTCTAAAAATAATACTCCCGAAGGATGGTGGCCCCTTCCCGCTGGTCATATTCTCCCATGGCGCCGGCGGCAGCTTTGATTCTCACATTTACCAGGCAGAGCACCTGGCAAGTCATGGCTATGTGGTCATCTGCGTTGAACATATCGATAGCAACAACACCTCCATGAAGTTTTTCATGAGCAAAGCCGGTGGTGGCAGTACTTTCCGTGAGGCACTCAACCACATAACAAAAGACTCTATTGCAGTACTGGAAAGACCTCGCGACATTACTTTCGCAATTGATACCGCCATTTCCTGGAACAAATCTCATAAGGAATTGGCAGGGAAAATTAATATCAAAAAGATTGCCGTCATGGGCCACTCTTTTGGAGCATATACCTCACTGGCCATTCTCGGTGCCCAACCAATACTGGACCACCTTGAACCCCACGTCGGCAGTGGCAAAGGCTTGGCAGGTGACCTGAGTGATCCACGCGTGACATTCGGCTTGGCCATGTCTCCCCAGGGTCCAGGATCAACTTTCTTCAGTAGGGAAAGTTACAAAAACCTCAAAAAACCACTGATCTGTTTCAGCGGGTCAAAGGATGAACAGAAAAACAGTGACGGCCAATATACTCCGGCAGAAACACGCCGGGAAATGTTCAATCTGCTGCCTGCCGGGCATAAATATTTTCTCTGGCTGACAAATGCCGATCACGCCTCTTTTGCCGACAACAAACACATGTGGGTTGTTGCTTCCCCATCACGCCGGGATGTGCAGAGAATCACCAAAGCTGTCATGACAGTGGCATGTGATCATTTCCTGAAAGGCAAGCCTGAGGCACGTCAGGCCCTCGGCAAGGAATACATCAAGAGCCTTCGTGGTGAAACAGTTACGGATATCGAATTACTTGAAAAATAGCTACACCAACCCACCGGCTATGGTTTAGCCAGATCAAGCGTCCAGAATTTTGCTGCCGAATTAGTCAAATAAACACCAACATCATAGGCGGCGCCAATTTCTGTAAAATTGGCATTCATGATACTCAGACAGTGTCCCTCACT
>JBGSQR010000519.1:0-2599 GCA_041737975.1 Geobacterales bacterium
AAACCACCATTCTGAAGAGCATTACTCATGTAACCATAAGCCCTGTACATACCGTGAAACTCATTCTCCAAAGCCATTGCAGGAACTGCTGATGCTACTCCGAGTGCGCCTACTGCTGCTGCTACCATAATCTTTTTACTCAACTTCATGTGTGCCTCCTTCATTTTTATATGATGCTTACATGCTGCTTACAAACCTCTTTAAGGGCCAACTATCTATCTGTGCAACTCACCACCTTTCGTAAGGGACTCGTTGTTACTTCTAAGATACACGCCGTTAAATCAGATCATTTTAGCACTACGCTCTGACCGTTCTGCCGACTGCCAGAGTTTTAACTATCAAATATACTTTGCTTGATGCACTTCTGTTGTTTTCAAATATCAGGTAAACTTTTACTACTATAATTACAGCATCTTATCAATTAAACGATTCGCTATTTCCAGATCTTTCCTGAAAAGTTATGCGATTTATACAATTTCTCATAGAATTGTCAAGAAAAAACGCATTTACAATTAATAAAACATGTAATAACGAACCCTTAACAAGACTATTTCAATCTCTTTTATATACTAAACTACGATGCTTAAAAAAACTTCTTAGTGATGACCATCGCCACACTGGCAGATTTCAGTCAAAATACCACCGCTGGTTTTTGGATGAATAAAGGCGATGCGTGTACCGTGTGCGCCGTTACGTGGCTTTTCATCAACCATGCGAGCGCCGTCTGCCATCAGTTTGGCAATAGCAGCTTCGATATCGTCTACTTCATAGGCTAGATGGTGAACACCGGAACCACCATTTTTCTCCAGGAACTTTGCAATCGGACTTTCCGGTGAAGTTGGCTCAAGCAGTTCGATTTTTGATTCGCCGATTTCAAACATGGCAACGCGTACTTTCTGCTCAACAACTTCTTCGGTTCCGGCAAATTTCATATTCAGCATATCGCGGTAAAAAGGAATGCTCTCTTCCAACGATTTAACAGCAACACCAACGTGATTGATTTTTGTCAACATGATCTTTCTCCTTTGGATAAAAATAAAGCCCCGAAAGCAATGCTTTCGGGGCGCAATAAAACTAATTACAGAACCACTGTCTCCTGGTGCTTGCCGAATACGCCCCTGAAGACGTCAGCGATTTCACCGAGAGTTGCGTAAACCTTAACAGCCTCAAGAATTACCGGCAGGAGGTTTTCTGTGCCCTTGGCAGCAGCTTCCAACTTAACAAGCATAGCCTTAACAGCTGCGTCGTCACGACCTGCTTTCACGGCAGCAAGAGCTTTCTTCTGTGCAATTTCAACTTCTTCCTTAACCCTGAGCAGACCGGTTGGAGGTGGCTCGGTTACGGTGAACTTGTTGACACCAACAATGATCAGCTCACCCTTCTCGATAGCCTTCTGGTATGCATAGGCGGAATCCTGGATTTCTTTCTGCTGGAAACCACGGGAAATAGCTTCAACTGCGCCGCCCAGTTCGTCAATCTTGGCAATGTATGCCAATGCTGCTGCTTCGATCTGATCGGTCATGGACTCGATGTAGAAAGAACCGCCCAATGGGTCAACGCTGTCTGCACAACCGGACTCGTATGCGATTACCTGCTGTGTACGCAGAGCGATACGTACGGAATCTTCGGTAGGAAGAGCAAGTGCTTCGTCGCGTGAGTTTGTGTGAAGAGACTGTGTGCCGCCAAGACATGCAGCAAGTGCCTGCAGGGTTACACGCATGATGTTGTTGTCAGGCTGCTGAGCGGTCAGAGTACAACCGGCAGTCTGGGTATGGAAACGGAGTGACTGGGACTTGATATCTTTTGCACCAAAACGCTCTTTCATAACTTTTGCCCAGATACGGCGTGCTGCACGGAACTTGGCAACCTCTTCCAGCACGTTGTTATGTGCATTGAAGAAGAAGGCCAGACGCGGTGCGAATTCATCAACATTCATACCGGCTTTGATAGCGGCCTCAACATAGGCGATACCGTCGGCGATGGTAAATGCAACTTCCTGAACTGCGGAAGAACCGGCTTCACGGATATGGTATCCGGAGATGGAGATGGTATTCCACTTAGGTACGTTGTCTTTGCAGTAAGCAAAGATGTCAGTAATGATTCTCATGGACTCTTTAGGAGGATAGATGTAAGTACCGCGAGCCATGTATTCTTTGAGGATGTCATTCTGAATGGTACCGGAAACCTGTGCAGGAGATACGCCCTGTTTCTCGGCAACAGCGATATACATACAGAGCAGGATGGCGGCAGTGGAGTTACAGGTCATTGAGGTAGAAACCTTGTCCAAAGGAATGCCGTCAAAGAGGATTTCCATGTCAGCAAGTGAGTCGATGGCAACACCGACTTTGCCGACTTCGCCCTGGCTCATGGCTGCATCAGAGTCATAGCCCATCTGGGTTGGAAGGTCAAAAGCGATTGACAGACCGGTCTGGCCTGCGCCGAGCAGATACTTGTAGCGCTCGTTTGATTCAGCAGCGTTGCCGAAACCAGCGTACTGACGCATTGTCCAGAACTGACCACGGTACATGGTTGGCTGTACGCCACGGGTAAATGGATACTCGCCCGGAAAGCCGAGTTTCTCATCATAACCGGCATACTC
>JBGSQR010000096.1:0-3089 GCA_041737975.1 Geobacterales bacterium
ATAATCATGGCCAATAATAATATGTTTCATTCTCAAAGTATCACAGAGAAAGTTCTTCACAAAATCATCGGCTTCCTGCGAGGAAAACTCACGAGTAAACTCTACCACTACCAGAAAGTCGACTCCGGACTCTGCAATCAGCTCGGCCTTCTGCCCATAGGTTGTAATAAGTTTTGGAGCGAATTCAGGGGCAATCAGTTTCAACGGATGCGGTTCAAAGGTGATAACTACAGAAGGAATTCCAAGTTTTTCACTTTGCTGTTTGAGACAGCGGAATAGCTCGGCATGTCCTCGATGAACACCGTCAAAATTTCCAATTGTAACAACTGAACCTTCAAATAGATTTTTCGGGATTTCCGAGTTTTTTAAAATTTGCATAAGATATTAAAACCACTTTTTAAAAGAATTTTTAAACTTAACCTATGGAGCCCAGTTCCAACCGTTGTCCCCACCTGCGTAGAAGTTCACTTCGCAAGCCTGCATTGTCTGCGCCAGAAAGTTCAGGATCCTTGTCCAACAGATCAAAGGCCGCCTGACGCGCCTGTTCGAGGATAGTACCATCGCGGAGTATATTGGCAACCCTAAAATCAGGCAAGCCGGACTGACGCGTCCCTAGAAAGTCGCCTGGACCTCGAATCTCCAGGTCAGCCTCTGCAATCCTGAATCCATCTGTTGTAGATTCCATAACTCTGAGCCGTTTTTCCCCATCTTCACTCAACTTACCTGGTGTCAATAAAATACAGCGTGACTTGGCAGCCCCACGCCCCACTCTGCCACGCAATTGGTGCAGTTGGGAAAGACCGAATCTCTCGGCATGCTCAATCACCATAATCGTGGCATTTGGAACATCAATCCCAACTTCGATTACTGTTGTAGAAACCAGAATATCCAGCTCTCTTGCCTTAAAAGAAGCCATGATCTTTTCTTTTTCCTCCGGTTTCATCCTGCCATGCAGCAGTCCTATACGCAGATCGGGGAAAATATCAATGTCAAGATGCTCAGCCATCTGCGTTGCAGCCTTCATATCAGTCTTCTCGGTTTCTTCAACCAATGGATAGATGACATAAGCCTGACGGCCTTGCTTTGTCTCTTCCCTGATAGCCTGATAGACCTGGGTACGTCGAGATTCAAAGTAGATTTTAGTTTCAACCGGCGTTCGTCCTGGTGGCAGTTCATCAATCACAGAAAGAGACAAGTCGCCAAACAATGTCATTGCTAAAGTTCGAGGGATCGGAGTCGCCGTCATTACCAGAATATCCGGATTCAGCCCCTTTTTTTTCAGTATGCCGCGCTGCAACACCCCGAATCGATGCTGCTCATCGATAATACCCAGCCCTAACCGGGCAAATTCAACTTTGTCCTGGATCACAGCGTGGGTACCGATTACAATCTGCGCTGTCCCGTCAGCCACCTCAGAAAGCACCAGACTTTTTTCCTTTCCCTTTACTGCTGCGGTAATCAGGACAGTTTTAACACCAAGCTCAGCACACCAGCGGTGAATTGTCAGCCAGTGCTGCTCAGCAAGCAGCTCAGTCGGGGCCATAATAGCGACCTGATAGCCATTCTCTACAGCCACAAGAGCAGCCATCAAAGCAACAAGAGTTTTACCACTGCCAACGTCTCCTTGAACAAGTCGATGCATTGGATGCGGTGCCATCATATCATTCTTTATTTCTGTAAGTACGCGTCGCTGAGCAGTTGTCAGCTCGAATGGGAGCATCCTGGCCAACTGTTTGGTGTAAATGTGGTTTACCTGAAAAGAGATGCCGTCTTCCAGTGTTATTCCCTGCCTTTTCAGTGCCAGCCCCAATTCCCAGAAAAAAAACTCATCAAAGGCGATCGAGCGGTGAAACAAGGTATTACCAGCGTTGAGGTCATCCAGTTTCAATGTGGCTGGCGGCAGATGTACACTTCTTAGCGACTCTTTCAGGCCTGTAAATTTATGTGCCTGCAACAGAGCTAAAGGAGTTATTTCTTGAATATACTGGAGAAAACCGTCAACAACTTCCTTCATCACTTTCCGCATTATCTTTTGACTCAAACCTTCTGTCAGCGGATATACCGGAACAATCCTGCCGAAATTAACCGGATCAGCAGCCATAAATGCCTGCACACTCTCACCTTCAGCCAGCCATTCCACATCTGGGTGATGTACCTCTCGCTGATAATTGTACTGTGACACTTCACCGGTCAGTATTCCGGTTCTACCGATCTTCCAGACCCTTTTCATAAATGTCGGATTATTGTTAAACCACTTCAAATTAACACTGCCGGTATCGTCAGCAAGAACAACCTCAAAGAAGCGCCGCCCACCCTTGGTAACTACACTATCAGCAGAAACAACTTTACCGCTGAACACCTCGGTAAAACCAGGCCTCAATCCGGAAATACGTCTTAACTCGCGGCGGTCCTCATAACGATGAGGCAACAGGTAAATAGCATCCTCAACAGTACTTACTCCACGCTTAATCAATAGTTCTGACAGTTTTGGGCCAATCCCCTTGATAAACTGCATCCGGGTCTGCAGGTTTTTGCGTGAGATGGTTTCCCTGAGATATTCTTCACTTTCAACTACGTGTAACTCTTCGTTCATATTACTTTTTATTGGTGGCAGAACAACATTATTATCTTTTTTTTCAACAGAGCGAACAATAATGACACCGTCACTCACCTCCAGTGAGACCGGCTCACCATGAATCAACCCCGCTTTCTTGATTAGCTCGTCAGGGATAATAATAGAGTTATTGTTGGAGAGAGTGACAATCGGCATGTTTACATCCAGGGAAGTCTTGTTCAAATAAATTGGAATGGCTGAATATAGCGAAAACACTACTGATTTGTCCATACATTTCAAATATTTCATCCCTGCTACAACATTTCACCCCAATATCTGATGAAATACTAATCATAGTTTTCTTGCATCAGTAACATGTAATCGTATATCAAAGAAGAAGATCAGGAGGTCTTGCATGCTTGGTGTCTACATAACTCTGCTAGTGGCAATCATCGTCATATATTTAAGCTGTGAACTATTCGTAAACGCCATCGAATGGGTCGGCAAAAAATTCAATGTAGCACAACATGCTGTC
>JBGSQR010000331.1:0-4042 GCA_041737975.1 Geobacterales bacterium
GCCCGGAATTAGCAGTTCCGGGCCTCAGCACTGGCAGTCACTCTGGGAAAAAGCAAATCCGGCTTTTATGCGGGTGGAACAGGACGACTGGATTACACCTAATTGCAGTGACTGGGTCAATAGACTGGAAACTGCGGTTGAGGAAAGCGGCCCTGGTACGATACTTATTGCACACAGCCTGGCCTGCCTGCTGGTTGCACACTGGGCCGCCACAACCAATCTGACAATCAAAGGCGCATTATTGGTAGCCCCGCCGGATCCGATTAATGTAAATTTCCCTTCCGATGTTACCGGATTTACTCCTATACCGAAACAACTGCTACCATTCAGAAGTATATTGATCGCCAGCAGTGACGACCACTACGCCACTCTGGATTTCAGCCGGGAACTGGCCGGAATATTTGGAAGTGAGTTTGTTGATGCGGGAGAATTGGGACACATCAACTCGGACAGCAATATCGGAGATTGGCAGGAAGGTTTCGAAATCTTCAAAAAACAGCTAAGTCAGGCTGCATAATCGATCAGTGTGCGCGTCATACTGCATATCTAGTTTTCAAGTTTTTCACAATAATTGCCTGATCACAACATTTCGGTAACAAATTACTGCTACTATATCATTACCTAACAGCAGAGCTGTAAAGCTCTGCTTCCGGAATTACTTAAAAGAAAGACCAAATAAAGGACCAACAATGAATTTTCAACCGGTAAAACAGCTAAAAATTTCTGAACAAGTCGCAGAACAGATCAAATCATCAATTTTGACCGGAGAATTGTCTCCTGGAGAAAAACTGCCTGCGGAGCGCAAGCTGGCCGAATCTTTCGGCGTCTCTCGCCCCAAGGTCCGTGAAGGTCTTGAGATGCTTATTTCCGCCGGGCTTGTCATTTCCTATCAGGGTGGAGGCACATTCGTATCCTCACTACTCCAAGGTTAACCTTAATTCCCGCCACTGTTTTTCATCCAGAATTACCGGCCGCATAGTAGAATTTGGCAAAACAGCTCTCGGATTTTTAACCCACTTCTGAAGTGCCGCATACCCCCATCTCTCCGTGCTTCGATAGGTCGAAGGATAATATTGTGACAACAGGCCGGAAAGGTTCGGGCCGATATCACCTACCCCGATCAAACCTTTCCGGACCGTCAGCATACGATGGCACGCCCCGCAGTTTTTACCGAACACATCCTCGCCGGACCGGCTGCTTTTATCAAAATGCTTGACCAGCGGTCTTTCACCGCCTTTGACCGGCTCTTTGCTGCTGCCGCTGAAGACTGCATTTATGATCGCCCCGGCCTGCTGCTCATTCAACCTGAAATCCGGCATCCCCTGCACAGGTTTCATGATAGAGTCAACTACCTCCTGCGGCATCTTTGTATCAATCAGCCTGTCCAGAGAGGCGGCCAGAGAGTTGCCGCGCCCCGTAATCCGATGGCAGCGACGACAGGCCAGCTGATCCAACAGTCGGTTCCCCTCTTTGACAACCGCAACATTACCAATTGTAAAATGTGAGAACCGGCCTTCGATTAACCGGTGATGGGCGATATTTTTGCGATCCGAACCGGGGTTGCCGCGATGACAGTCGATACAGAGTCCGCGCTCTGCATAATGCACGGCATGGCACTTAAGACAGCTCTGCCCGGCGGCTTGGGCCGGAATCACACCAAACAGAAGCCCAAAAAGAACAGCTAAAATGGGAAGGACAATGCCCAATTATTCCCCCTGAAAAACATGGCGATTACGGTAAGCGCAATTACGGCAATGAACAGGGTAATGGTGCTGAGATTTGTTGCCAGCTGTTCCCTGGCAAACCATTGCGCCTTGTAGACCCGACGTCCCCTGTTCAGCCATGGGAGCAGCAGGAAAGCAATTCCGAAACCGATTACCGGATAGATCATCCGGTTGGAATAGCTGACCAACTCCTGGATCCATAGCAGAAACCAGGCTGACCGGATCGGATTGGGCGTTATGGCCGGATTGGCCGGTTCCTGAAGAGGCGCCGGGATCATTACGGCAAGCACCAGCAAAAGAGCGACAAAAATCCAGCCGCTGATCTTGATCAGTCGAAAAAAGTACGGGGAGCTTTTTATATAACCTGATTTCATGTGAGCCTCATAGGTATGGAAGCACTCCTTTGCTTTTCCTGACCCTGTAAAAATGAAGCATGGACAAAAGCAGCATGACCAGCGGTAGCACCACCACATGCAGCATGTAGAAACGGAGCAGGGTCAGCGGCTGGCCGATGCCGTCCGGCACCAGCAGGTCACGCATAAAATCACCCAAAGGAGCGGCAGACAGCAACTCCATGCCGGTCTGGGTGGCCCAGTAGGCCAGTTGGTCAAAGGGAAGCAGATAACCGGTATAGGCTTCAAAAACAGCGATAAACAGCAGCAGACAGCCGATGACCCAGTTCATCTGCCGGGGGTGATGATAGGCGCCGGTCAGGATTACTCTCAGCGTATGAAGAACGATCAGTACCAGAAAGAAATGGGAGGTCAGCCGGTGCAGGCTGCGCAGATACCTGCCCCCCCACACATATGATTCCAGGTAGAGGATCGAATTGAAGGCCCGCTCCGGCGTCGGCTGATAATAGACCATCAACAGCAGGCCGCTCATAATCAATACCAGCAGGGCGGTGAAGGCCAGCCCTCCCAGGCAGAACGTGTAGCTGATGTGCAGATTGCGTTGCAGCACCACCCTGGGAAAGATATGTTTCAGAAAATCATTGATCATAGCGCCACCACTTCAATCACTCCGTCCCGCTCCTCAACCCGCATCTTTGGCAATGGCCGCTCCGCAGGCCCTTTGACCACACGCCCCTTAAGATCAAACAGACTGCCGTGACAGGGGCAGGCTAACCCCTGATCAGTCAGGTTCAGGGTGCACCCCAGATGGGTGCAGACCAGACTCAGGGCATACAGTTCGTCGCCGGAATTGAACAGGGCCACACGGGCTTCCCGATAGACCAGGGCACCCTCCGTAGGAAGATCTTTCCTGTTCAGGCTGACCACAACCTGACGGCGCTGAATGGCGCGCGGTGTCAGGAATTTCCAGAGCAGCGCCAGGGAACCGCATAGCAGAACTACGGTTTTGATGAAGGTTCGACGCGATTGAGTAGTTTTTTCCATTTTTTGATATATGCCTTTGTGTAAGCCGGGCTTTTGAAACTGATCTGCAGATAGCGGCTGGCCGCCATGAAATCACCGTTGACAACCCGCTGACCACTGCGATCCCAGAACGAGTCCAGATTCATGCCATCCTTGCGCAGCTGATAAATACGCTGTTCAGGTTTTTCCAGTATGAAACGGCGCGGATTATCGTGGCACCCCTCGCAGGTGACTGTTCCGCGCTGCACAGTATGGGGAAACATGGCCCGCCATTCGGCGGCCAGCAACTGGTTTTCCTTCCCTCCCCTGGTGGCCTTTTGAATATCAGTATAATAGGCGATGTACTGGGGCCTGATCGGGCTGACCTTGCCTCGCGAATTTAATCCAAGCGGCGGAGCATCCTGCTTGCGCAGATAGGCGCTGCTCAGATATTCCGGGTTCAGTCCCTCTTTCAGATCAAAATCCTCTTTCTGATTCAAATCCTTGAACTGCAGAAAAAAAGTGCCGTATTCCTGGGCAGTCCAGGCCGAGTGACAGGCGTAGCATTCCAGTTTCTGCATATGTGCTGAAATGCCGTGCTCAATCACCTCAGCCGATGGCTGATGACAATCGGTGCAGGTTTTGGAACTCTTTTTTCCCTGTCTGAGGCTGGTCATGGAGTGACAGTCGCCGCAGGTCATGCCGGCCCGGTAATGCACATCGGGCGACATCTTCAGAAAAGTTTCTCCGTTGACCGCAATACCGCGCTGATAGCGGTTGTTATCTTCACGCGGCGCACGTCCGGAATAATCCCAGCCGATGAAATAGCCCTTATGGCAAACCTGGCAGTCAGCCACGGTCGGCTTCCTGATAACATGTCCACTACCGTGACACTGACTGCAACTGTCCACATGACATGAGGAACAGTTTTTATCAAAAAAACGTCTGTCATGTTTGGCGTAG
>JBGSQR010000061.1:0-2932 GCA_041737975.1 Geobacterales bacterium
AACGCACCTAAAACCAAAGAAGCCATGGCGGCTTTAATGAACGAGGTCATTGAAGCCCAATGCAAACTCCTTGAAAAATACATTCCCACGAAGGAGATAGTTACCACGTTCACTATGCGGGGTGAACCTTTTGATATCTACAAGACCGGACTGCTCAAGCTCCCCAAACACTGCATCTTGGTCTGGGGCGATGACGGTGCTTTCTCGAAGTT
Source organism: Geobacterales bacterium (assembly GCA_041737975.1). Taxonomy (GTDB): domain Bacteria; phylum Desulfobacterota; class Desulfuromonadia; order Geobacterales; family Pseudopelobacteraceae; genus JBGSQR01. The sequence continues at coordinate 213 of JBGSQR010000061.1, forward strand.
TCCGGCCTTGCCCAGCGGCAAGGAGTTGGAGCGTGAAGGGGGGAACGGCACCTACTATCATTTGACCTATTGCGATAACCATCATGTGGAGTGGGTCTCGCCAACAATCATATGCACGGAAGTGCTGAAGGCAATTGATGAAAGGAAATGCTCGGAATATGTGATGTATAACGTGGGGGATGTGCGGGAACTGCCGCTCTCGCTCGCCGCCGGGTTTAATATAGCTTGGGACCACCGACCCTGGAGAGCGCCGGACTACGACCAAATATTCATGGCACAATGGATCTGCAATCTTTTCGATGTGAAGGCTGGGAGTGTCGGCGAACGGACGATCCTTGATCAATATAATCGCTATTTTGCTCTGGAAAGCGACATGCGTAACACCAGTGTTTTGGAAGTCGTAAGGCCAGTGATGTGGGATGCTACCAAACAAAAAAATAATGATGAGTTAAGAAAAGTATTGTCGGAGCTTAACTTTAAAAAAGATGGTCGTTTCAGGGTCAGTGAGGAAAAATTAAAACGTGACGAACCTTTGTGGGAAAAGCTGAGGACCGACGCCGTGGCCGCAATTAATCTGATTCCTGAGCAACGCCAACAATTCTACAAGGACTGCAGACTGTTACACATCGAGACATCCAGCGGGGTGAACCGTTTCGCCATGGGTATTCGTCGGATGATAGACGCCGCATTGCGTGGTGACAAAGCAAGCATCGACACCGCCTGTGAATCCTCAAAGTCCGCCATGCAGGTGATCCTGGATAGCCGTGAAACCGCAATGCATGGCCATTGGGAAAACTGGTTCCGTGGAGACTATAACTGGGAGCCCTCGCCTATCTTTTGGTCTTTGCGTCCCGATCAACACATCAAGGAGCTGGAGGCATTCAGGAAGCGGCTCGCCGACCTGTAGTTGGCACCACCAACCGCGAGCCGTCAGCCGCCGATTTTGAATTCGCAAACGATCATCCCTGAAACACACGACCACTAATAACAGAGATAAAGCCATAGGCATTTGAAAACTAGAAGGAACAAAAAAAATGAAACGCACAATCACACTCCTCACCACCCTGCTGCTGGCGCCGCTGGCCGCAGTCACTTCGTTTGCGCTGGGCGTGACCCCGTTACCAGACAAGGTGGTCGGCGCGGTGGCTGATCGGCAGGATTTCCAAGTCCCCGACTGCGTGCAACTGACCGGTTGGCTGGGCACGCGTATTGCCGTGAACGAGAGCAACCTGCTCGCAAAGCTGGACATCGACCGGCTGCTTGAGGGCTACCGCAAGCGTCCCGGCCGCCAGAGCTGGGAAGGCGAACACGTAGGCAAGTGGCTGCACGCGGCCACGCTCGCCTGGGTCAACACGGGCGATCCGGCACCAAGTGCGAAACTGGATGAAACCGCTGCCGAGCTTTGCAATTGCCGGCTGGAAGATGGCTATCTGGCGACCTATAGCCTTGACGGAAAAACATGGGCACGTTGGAAGGAATATGATGTTTGGGCGCACAAAATTTCGAAGTGGATCAAGTCAGTTTCAGGGAGTCAGGAACTGCTGAAATGATAAGCGACTCCGGAAAGGCTTTAAACAGGAAAGAAATGGCAAATTCCATTATATTGCTGCAAAAAGATGCAAATGCCTTTCTTGAAAAATATTATCTACCGCCGAAAGATCAATATTCAAAAGGATTTTCAGCGTCACGTCACCGTGATTGACACGATTTCCCTGGTGTATAAAAAACGGCAGCCCAACCAACTGTCAGACTAGTATACTTTTACAACCTTTAAGCATTACAATGCGGATTCGCCATTGTTGAAATCGGGATTAATAGGACCGGTTAAGATAATGGTAGTTACGAATACAAGGTAATAATGCAAAAATTTCTTCTTTTACCTTTTCTGTTCTTCACAATCTGGGTCCAGGCTCAAATTGCTGATTCAGCCACATATTTGAATAATTTGAAATCAGAAATGAAAATAGAATGGCCGAAAAACAGAACCTTTAACATTGTTTTTCATGGGCATAGTGTTCCTGCCGGATATTTTAAAAGGCCTCAGGTAAATACTCTGGAAGCTTATCCTATTCATTTACTGAAAAAGCTGAAAGCAATTTATCCGTATGCCGTCATCAATATAATTGTGACTGCGATAGGAGGAGAAAATTCGGTTCAGGGAGCTGAACGGTTTGAACGCGACGTACTGATACACAAACCTGATCTGATATTGATCAATTACGGGTTGAACGATAGGGGTTGCGGGCTTGAAAAGGCTTATGTCGCCTGGAATCATATGATTAAACTGGCAAAAGATAAAGGTGTAAAAGTGATTTTGATAACACCTTCTCCTGATCAGACCGTCAATTTTGCCGATCCTGACAATGAGTTGAAAATTCATTCCGATCAGATCAGGAAGTTCGCTGCAGATAATCAAATCGGAGTTGCTGACAGTTACAAGGCTTTTAGCTTTCTTTACGCAGATAAAGAGCAACTCAGCAAATACATGTCTCAGGTTAATCATCCAAATGTGCTGGGTCATGAACTGATTGCCAATGAATTAATGAAACGAGCCATGACAATAAATTGTCTCACAGAGCAATGATTATTTCCATGGCGACTTCCATGTGACCCGTAAAAAATGAAAAATAAACACATGAAACGAGCCATGACAAAAAATTGTCTCACAGAGCGATGATTATCTCCATGGCGAGTTCCATCTGACCCATAAAAAATAAATT
>JBGSQR010000083.1:0-5160 GCA_041737975.1 Geobacterales bacterium
GGACCGCCTCCCCTCCCAATGTTGTCGATTTGCAAAATAACGGCAGAAATGTGGTTATCGGTGTACCCAATGTGGAAAAATTTGAACCCTATGTCACCCAGGCCTATGCCATAATGGCGCTGGAAGGCGCCTATGGCAACGGTTCTCGCAGCGCAATGCGCCTGGCTGGATGGGAAACACTGCCCAGAGGAGACACCCCGATACAGGTTGCCGGCTGGTATCCACCCGGAGGAGTTCCGGCGGCAGCCACAGTAAACATCCAGGGAGATGCCCGCCCGGAAATTGTGGTTTCGCTGAACGACGGTTTCATGTACGCCTTTGATGCAGATGCCAAGAGGCTCTGGAGATATAACTACACCAACGGCAAGGTGATCATGTATGCCTCGGAAGCGATGATTGCCGACCTGAATCAAGATGGTTCGCCTGAAATTATTTTCACCACCTACGGAAGCCCCGGAGTCCTTGACAGCGGACACCTGATCATCCTGGCCTCAAACGGCGCACTGCTGCACGACGTGCCTCTGCCCAATCCCGGCAGCAACGGTAACGGCAATGGTTCTCCGGCAGCTCCCACCGTAGCTGACATGGACGGTGACGGACAACTGGAGATCCTGGTTCAGACATTTGATCACGGGATGGATATTTTCCGGGTGCCCGGCTCCGGCAATAAATGCATGCTCTGGACTAATGCCAGAGGCGGCCCGCTGCGCATGGGAAAACCTAACGGAAATTAACGGGAGATATTTCCAAATGCAGGTTGCCATACAAATTTTTGGTGGTAATTTTAATGTCAGAGTTCAATTCATTTATATAGAGGAGAATTGCAATGCGACTTTTAACTCGCTCTGACTTTGATGGCATCTGCTGTGCGGTACTGCTCAAAGAGCTTGGTTTGATGGAAGAGATGGTCTATGCACATCCCAAGGATCTACAGGATGGTAAAATAAAGGTTGATTCAACCGATATTCTTGCAAATGTGCCTTATGTTCCCGGGTGTGGTTTATGGTTTGATCACCACTCCAGCGAGCATGAACGCCTGGAACTGGAAGGCAAGTACAAAGGCAGTAGTAAATCTGCACCAAGTGCAGCGCGGGTAATCTGTGACTACTATGGAGAAGAGAAATTCTCTCGCTTCAATGAGATGCTGGAGTATGTGGACAAAGTTGACTCAGGCCAGTTGACCGAAGATGAAATTCTGAACCCGCAGGGCTGGATCCTGCTGGGCTTCATCTGTGACCCCAGAACCGGACTCGGCTATCATAAGGGATACCGGATCAGTAACCTTGCCTATATGAATGATCTGGTTGCGCACATCAGGACCCTGAGTATTGATGAGATCCTAAGTCTGCCTGATACACAGGAACGTATTGCAAGATACCGTGACAATGACCAGATTGCTCGCGAATTTCTTAAACAGCACTCAAAGGTCGACGGCAAGATACTGATTACGGATGCCCGTGGAACCAACGACATTCCCCCATCCAACAGATTCCTGATCTACTCGCTCTACCCTGACACCAATATTTCCATCAGAATGATTGATGGGCGATTGAAGGAATTTGCCGCCATATCAGTAGGCTACAGCATTCTAAACCGAACTGCCATGGTCGATGTAGGTTCACTGATGCTCAAGTACGGCGGTGGAGGGCACAAAAAGGTCGGTACCTGCCAGGTTCCGTATGATGATGCGAATAAGGTGCTTGCCGAGATTATTGAAGCCTGTAGAGCATAACAATATTGTACACACCCATATTAAGCCCTGGTTATCCGGGGCTTTTTTTATTACACTATGTAAAATAATTATTTTGCTGAAGGAACCTAATGGGCATATCACTTCACTCTTCACGCATCACCATGCCCGTATGCAACAAACCCTATCCGACCATACTGGAATTTCTGAGCAATCAGTTCACCCGCATTCCCTGTGACGAATGGAAACAACGGATAACTGATGGCAAAGTTCTGGACGATGAATCGCAACCGATTACTGTTGATACCCAATACACACCGCACCGCCGCATTTTCTACTTCCGGGAAGTTCAAAATGAGACGGTTATTCCTTTTAAAGAAGAAATACTTTTTCAGGATGACGAAATACTGGTTGCCTGCAAACCCCATTTTCTGCCGGTCACACCTGCCGGACGTTATGTTGACGAATGTCTGTTGAACCGTCTCCGCAAAAGCACCGGTATCCGGGATCTGGCGCCTCTGCACCGCATTGACCGGGAAACCGCCGGACTGGTACTGTTTTCAGTCAACAAAAAAAGCTGCGCACGCTACGGCAATCTTTTTAATAAGGGTCTGGTAGAAAAAACCTATCAAGCGGTTTCAACCAACATACCGGAGTCTGGATCAACTGAATGGCTGGTTGAAAACAGACTGGATCAAGGCACACCGTGGTTCAGAATGAAGGTCGTACCGGGGCAAGCCAATGCCCGATCAACGATCAATCTACTGGACTCAAAAAACAACCAGGCGCTCTTTGAGCTGCATCCGGTCACAGGCAAAACCCATCAGCTCAGGATACATATGTGTTCGATCGGCTTGGGAATCTTGAATGACAACCTGTACCCTCAACTGCAAACTGAAAGCAAAGACAATTATGATGCACCGCTCCAACTGTTGGCCCAAACTGTCCGCTTCAAAGACCCACTCACCGGAGAAGATAGAGAGTTCATTTCCAAACGCAGACTTCTCTGGTAATAAGATTTTCTTTTACTCTTACAGCATTCAAACACACAAAAGCCCCAGTGATGTCCGGAGGCTTTTTTATTACATGAGTTTTATTATGGGCTATTTATCAGCCACGATAACTCTCAATTAGAGTCCGAAGACGCTCCGTCTTGACATGTCGCCTGAAAAGCGGGGTGCTGTCTTGCTGGTAAATTCCCATATTCTCTTCAAAAGTGGGCCGCCCCTCATCGGAATAAAAGATCCCCAAAGGTAGCCTGTCACTTTCACCTGCTCTTTTATAGGCAGTTTCACGATTTGTAACATCATGGGTTTCTTCCAGGTAATAGTTATTATCCTTGAACCAGCGGAATGTATTTATCTGGTTAAAGGTCACACACGGCTGAAAAATATCAATCAAGGCATAACCTTTGTGCAGGATCGCCTTCTTGATTATTTCCGTAGTCTGTGGAATATCACCGGCAAAAGCTCTGGCCACAAATGAAGCATTAAGTGACAACGCAAGTGTCAAAGGATTAAGTGGTTCATTTTTGACGCCATGGACCTGCAATGGAGTATGAAAACCCAACAGACTGGTTGGCGATGCCTGCCCCTTTGTTAAACCGTAGACCATGTTATTGTGCACAATATTGGTAATATTTGGATTTCTCCTGATTGCATGGACAAAATGGTTACCACCCTCACCATACATGTCGCCATCACCACTTTCAGCAATCACGGTGAGCGCAGGATTGGATACCTTAATGGCCGTAGCCGGGGGAAGAGCACGTCCGTGAAGCCCATTAAAAAAATGGGACGCAATATAATGTGGAGCATTTGCAGCCTGACCGATCCCTGAAACCATTACGACTTCTGCAGGAGAAAGACCCAGGTCAGTTAAAGCCTGCCTAACGGCAGTCAAAATAGGAAAATTTCCGCATCCCGGACACCAGGCTATATCCTTCACATTCGGATCAAAAGGATTCTCACTCATTGCAGCCCCTCCCTGCCCAGAATTTTCAGCAAAGCGGTCTGCACCTCTTCAACCGAAAATTGAAGTCCGCTGTACTTGAGAATGCGATGTTGCCAATTAACACTGAACTGCTGACTGAGAACAGCACCAAACTGGCCAGTGGCGTTACCTTCCAGTAAAATCAGGTTTTCCGCCTTCAACAAATATTCCCGCGCTTTTGGGGACAGCGGGAATACCTGCTGGAAGTGCAGGAGTGCAAGATTTTTATCTGCAAGTGCTGACACCGCTTCGCGAACTATTTCAAGGGTTGATCCCCAGCAAACTACCAGATTGGTGGCATTTTCCGGGCCAATCCATTCTGGCACCAGTGCTTTTTCTGTCAGAATTCCGAATTTACGGAGTCGTTTATCAACCATCTGAACCCGGATATCCATACTTTCAGTAGTATGACCGCATTCATCATGCTCATGACTGTCAGCACCAACCAACTCGCTGCCCCAGCCCGGTATTCCACGCGGCGATATACCCGATTCTGTTATCAGATAGCGACGATAGCCGGAAGAGGTCTCAACAATGGCCGTTTCCAGCGGTTCATCAGAGATCTCAAGTTTTTCCAGATCATAACCGGCATCCATCAGATATTGATCCGTAAGAATAATGACCGGAACCTGGCAGTTATCAGCCAGCGCAAAAGCATCTCTGGAAAGCGCAAAAGCCTGTTCCGGATTACCTGGTGCCAGGATTGCCCGGGGAAACTCCCCATGCCCCGCATAAAGAACCAGATTGAGGTCTCCCTGTTCCGTTCTGGTAGCAAGACCGGTTGCCGGACCTGGGCGTTGGGCAATCATTACAACCATAGGTGTTTCACTTACACCGGATAGGCTCACAGCCTCCGTCATCAGTGCAAAACCACCACCGGAAGTTGTCGCAAGTCCTCTTGCACCTGCGTACCATGCCCCAATAACCATATTTGCTGAGCTGATCTCATCTTCTGCCTGCTCAACAACGATTCCGAATTCCCAGGCATTTTTTGCCAGATAGGTTAAAACCCCAGTTGAAGGTGACATGGGATAGGAGGATACAAAATTACAACCTCCGGCAATAGCACCCAAGGCAACAGCTTCCGTTCCGGTCAGATGCAAATCATCACGTTTTTGCCCTCGCACTGGCAGACTCAATGGAATCTTTCCCTTTAACCTCAAGTCTCTGCCAAGCTCAATGCCGCTTCTCACTGCAGCCAGATTCATTTCAACTATTGCGGTTGTTTTATCGGCAAAAACATTTTTAAGGACATTTTCTATCGTTTCATTGCGACCACCAAAAATCCCCCACAAAATACCGGCAGAGACGGTATTCAGAAGAATCCGACCACCAGCCGCGGTTGCCATTTCGGCAAGCGGAATATCGATTATATTCAGGTCAGCACTTCCTTTAAGCGCATCACCGAGAATAATAGTTTCGGGCTTAAGCCTTTTCCCGACATGGGCAATTGCCTTTTCATCAAAAGCAATACAGAT
>JBGSQR010000179.1:0-2479 GCA_041737975.1 Geobacterales bacterium
TGAAGCAGGTCTACCACCTATATCAGTTCATTGAACCGCTGTTGAAACAGGTTTTGGAAAGCAATAACTCCATCACGCTCGTAGACCACGGTGCCGGTAAATCCTACCTTGGCTTTATCCTTTATGATCTGTTTTTTAAGGAGTTGGAATCAGGTTCTTGTATCTATGGAATAGAAACTCGCGATGAACTTGTTGATAAATCAAAAAAACTTGCCGATAAGCTGAGTTTCAAAAACATGTCATTTCTGAACCTTTCCGTGGCAGATTCCATTGAATCCGAAGACTTGCCAGATCAGGTCAACATAGTAACTGCGCTGCACGCCTGCGACACTGCCACCGATGATGCCATCCGTTTTGCTCTGGCTAGAAAAGCCCAATACATTGTGTTGGTGCCCTGCTGTCAGGCAGAAGTGGCAACAGTGTTACGTAAAAACAAGGGCAAATCGCTGGGACAGAATATACTAACTGAAATCTGGCGACACCCCATACATACCCGTGAATTCGGCAGCCATATTACCAATGTGCTGCGCTGCCTGCAACTGGAGGCGCATGGTTATCAGGTCAATGTTACCGAGCTGGTTGGCTGGGAGCATTCCATGAAAAACGAGTTAATTATTGCTACCTACAAGGATCTACCACGCAAACGTCCGGCTGAAAGACTGAATGAGATTCTTCACTCTATCGGACTGGAAGAACTGAACCAGCGCTTCTTTACGGAATAAAAAAAGGCGACCATTCGCATGGCCGCCTTTTTTATTCATCTAAAAAATAACTACAATCAAACCAGGTCAAATCGGTCAAGATTCATAACTTTATTCCAAGCCTGTACGAAGTCTTTCAGGAATTTCTCCTGAGAATCCCTGCAACCATAAACTTCCGCCAAGGCCCGCAACTGGGAATGAGAGCCGAAGATCAGATCAACACGGGTACCGGTCCACTTCAGTTCGCCCGTAACACGATCACGCCCCTCGAACACTTCATCTTCCTGGGATGGATTCCATACGGTCCCCATATCCAGCAAATTCAGGAAGAAGTCATTTGTAAGCATCTCAGGTCGCTTTGTAAAGACGCCGTGGCGGGATTGTCCAAAATTGGCATTCAATACGCGCAAACCACCAATCAAAACCGTCATTTCTGGGGCGGTCAGTGTCAACAATTGCGCCCGGTCAACCAGCAGTTCTTCAGCCGATACGGTGTATTTGGTTTTTTGGTAGTTACGGAATCCATCAGCAGCAGGTTCCAGTACAGAGAAAGAAACCACGTCGGTTTGCTCCTGAGACGCGTCGGTGCGCCCCGGAGTAAATGGGACAGTCACGTCGTGACCGGCATTCTTGGCAGCCTGTTCGACACCTGCGCATCCAGCCAGAACAATCAAGTCAGCCAGTGAAACCTGTTTTCCGCTTGGCTGGCTGCTATTAAATTCCTTCTGGATACCCTCAAGAGTCTGCAGCACATTCATCAACTGAGCCGGTTCATTAACTTCCCAATCCTTCTGTGGCGCGAGGCGAATTCTGGCTCCATTCGCCCCGCCCCGCTTGTCAGAACCACGGAACGTAGAGGCCGATGCCCAGGCGGTCGAGACCAGTTGGGAGACAGACAACCCCGAAGCAAGGATTTTAACCTTGAGGGCGGCAATATCCTGCTGATCAACCAGTTTATGGGTGACGGCAGGTACCGGATCTTGCCAGATCAGGTTCTCAGCAGGCACTTCCGGCCCCAGATAACGTGAACGCGGTCCCATGTCGCGATGGGTCAGCTTGAACCAGGCCCGGGCAAACGCATCGGCAAATTTATCCGGATTCTGCAGGTAGTCCCTTGCAATCGGCTGATAGACCAGGTCATATCGAAGTGACAGGTCTGCCGTTGTCATCATGGGACGATGCTTCTTTGACGGATCATGGGCATCTACAACCATATCCTCATCTTCAACATCCTTTGCAAGCCATTGATTTGCACCGGCCGGACTTTTAACCAACTCCCATTCATATTTAAACAAAACCTTCAGATAGCCCATATCCCACTTGGTCGGATTCGGTTTCCAGGCACCCTCGATACCGCTGCTGATTGTGTCGCCACCTTTGCCGCTACGGAAACTGCTCTTCCAGCCAAAACCCTGATCCTCAATGGCAGCACCTTCCGGTTCAGGACCCACATGTGTAGCAGGACCGGCTCCGTGGCATTTGCCAAAGGTATGTCCACCGGCCACCAGCGCAACCGTCTCTTCATCATTCATGGCCATGCGGCCAAAGGTTTCACGCACATCAATGCCGGAGGCTACAGGGTCCGGATTACCGTTCGGGCCTTCAGGATTAACATAGATAAGCCCCATCTGCACCGCAGCCAGAGGATTATCCAGCATACGCTCACCGCTGTAACGATTGTCACCCAGCCATTTGTCTTCAGAGCCCCAGTAAATGTCCTCTTCCGGTTCCCAGATGTCCTCGCGTCCTCCGCCAAAGCCGAAGGTCTTAAATCCCAT
>JBGSQR010000211.1:0-7581 GCA_041737975.1 Geobacterales bacterium
TTGGGATGGTTAAGGCGGGCCAGAAGCTTGGCTTCATCATAAAATCTGTCCCTGAAATGATTATCCGTACTGCTGACAGGTTTCATTGATTTCAGGAAAAAACGCTTTCCCAACTGCAGGTGTTCACCGATAAACAGCTCAATATTACCACTCTGCCTGACAGTATGTTTGATGTGATACTTGTAGATAATGCGGTTTTCCATTTATTCTCCCGGCTAAATTATACGAAAGATGCAACTTTGTTTTATATTTATGGCAAACACGCGGGGGCAGGATTAACTGAACATCTATGACTCAGGCTGCTTCCTGTTCAGCATGCAGTTTATGGCAAGCACCACAGTACATTTCATCATCAACTTCGGCCCAAAGCAGACGGTTTTCCGTATCACACCATTCACAGCACCAGTGGTAATAATCTTCATTGGTAATGGTTTTCATATTTTCCCTCACTTATAGTTTTCCATACTGAGTCTTTTGCAAAACGTCATGAGGAGCCAGTTATGCAAGGCGTAAGCAAGCGAGGGAGCGAGGCGTACCTTATGTACGTTGAGCTACCGAGCGAGCGGCAACGAAGCAGAACTGGCCCGCAGTAGTTTTGCAAGTGACTCATACTATATCCCAGGTTTATTACAGTCATGTTGAGATGATTAAAACATTATGAAAACTTTGAATAAGATGAGAATCCTGAGTAATAAAATTTACCATTGTTTTCCAACCATCAGATGTTATGATCCGAAACCATGAAAACTTACCTGTTCATAAATCCGGCTTCCGGCCGTTTTGCCAACCGTCGCGTTTCCGAAGTTATCTTTCAATTGGACAAAGCAGGGCTTTCACCAACAGTCTTTTCGATCAAGACACCAGCCGAAGCACTTTCCTGCTGTGGTGAGATCAATCTGTCCACAGAACAGGCACTGGTCATAGTTGCCGCCGGTGATGGAACCGTCAACGCAGTAATTAACGGCCTGGAGCCGGGCAAAGTCACGCTGGCTGTTCTGCCGCTGGGGACATCCAATGTGCTGGCCGCAGAAATCGGAATCAAATCCGTTGAAGACGGTATCAATAGAATAATTACCGGTAAAACCAGACCACTATCGATTGGTATCCTGAAGATGGAACGGGAGAGTTTTCGTTTTTTACTGATGGCCGGAATCGGTCTAGATGGCTCTGTTGTCAGGGATGTGTGGCCATTGGGCAAACGCCTGCTGCGGCAGGGAGCTTATGCTATTTCAGCTTTGCTGAGTGCGCTTAAATGGGACCACAGCCTGATCGAAGTTGTCACCGCAGACCATTCGGTCAAATGCCACAGTGTTATCATCTGCAGCGCCTCTCGTTACGGAGGCAACTTCGTACTTTCACCAGACAGCGACCTGTTTTCACCGGAGCTGACAGCGGTATGCATCCGTAAAAACCGCCGTAGAAGCTACATCAGACTGGCTTTTGAACTATTCTGCGGGAAAGCTGATACCAGCAGTGAAATGATCCGTATTCCGGCTGACGGAATTGAAATAAGGGGCATCAAACCAATTCAGATTGACGGTGATTTTGTGGGCTACAGTCCGGCAAAACTTCATACGATGGCTGATTTTGCGCGGATTATTGTATAAATGTTCAGATAGCAGGAGTAGAAAAGGCGACCACTTGGTCGCCTTTTGAATTTGAATCCAGGTATAACCTGTCAGCAGCAACCCTTGGCATATTTTTTAAACAGAAACTTGGCCTCTTCATCGCGCCCCTGTTTTTGCAGGATCGGGATGATCCGTTCAGCAGCCTCCTTGGCAAACTTAGGTGCAGCAAGCAGTTTGGAATAGCATTCAACAGCGTTCGACTCATCCTGCAGCGCGGCAAACAGATCACCTTGCATCATGGTGGCCTGCTCCACCAGTACATCACTTGCCACCATCTGTTCCAGCAGTTGCAGAGCCTCCACCACCCTACCGGTTTCACCATACAGATGCACCAGTCCCATATTGCAGAGCGGGTTTAAAGCGTTCAAACCTATGGCCTTGATCAAAAGCTGTTCACTCCGTTCAAAATCGCCATTTTCATAGTACAGTATTGCCTTCTCGTAACTAAGAATGTCGTTGTCCTTATGCGCAGACAGCTCCTCAAAAATCCTCAACGCCTCGCCCGTATCCCCTTCCAACTTAAAAAGACAGCCATTGGCAAAATTTTCCCCCATTGCAGCATATCTCTCGGGAAGATCCTCGGGCAGAGCATGATAAAACAGGGCCAGCCTGTCCTCACTGGACATACTTTCTTCCGGTTCATGCAGGTCGTAGGTTTCGGCTTCCACTGCCCCGGTTTTGCAGCTGCCACAACTTTTTGACGGCATGGTCGGCACGACCTGAATCGGCTCTTTTGACAGCTCGGCCAGCAGCTCTTTAGACTTTGCCCGAAGGTCAGCATCCATAGCCAACTCCAGAATCAGGTTCAGGTGTTCTTCGGCTTTTTTCCTGTCACCACTGGAAACAGCGTGTTCTGCTTCAACCAGATTCAGGCGCCCAAGCATATTGCCGGTCTCGGCAATTTTCTGCCGTATCGACTCAACCTGTGAAAGCTCTGCCCCTCCAGCGGCCTCCAGCTTTTCCAAAGCATCTTCATAGGAATTACGGGCATGGGCGTACTGTTCTTCGGCCAGGTATTTGTCGCCCTTTTCCAGGTAATGATTGTAATCCTTGCCAAATCCGAACAGCTTTTTCAGAAACATGTAAGTACCTCGTAAACCAAGAAATTAGCGTCTGTTACCGGTAAACCTGAGCAGCATCAGAAACAGGTTGATGAAATCCAGATACAGGGTTAGAGCACCGAGAATAGCCGGCTTTCTGCCGGTTATCCCTTCGGCGGCCAGGGCTTTGATCTTCCAGGTATCATAGGCGGTAAGACCGGTAAAGACAATTACTCCGATGCCGGACACAACCCAGGAAACCGCGCTGCTGGCCACGAATATATTAACAACAGAAGCGATAATTATACCGATCAATCCCATGAACAGAAAGCTACCCCAGGAAGTCAGGTCACGTTTGGTCACATAACCGTAAATGCTCATGGCTCCAAACATGCCTGCCGTAATCACAAAGGTCGAGGCAATGGAACTGGAGGTATAGACTAGGGCCAGCAGTGAAAGTGTAACGCCGTTCAGCGCCGAATAAGCAACAAACAGCATGGTGGCCGCAGCTTCGCTCAGTTTGTTAATGGCACCGGACAGGATAAAAACCAGAGCCAGCTCACCGATCAACAGGCCGTAAAACAGCAGCCGGTTACCAAATACGGCCTTGAGAATGGCAGGCGAAGAGAGCGTAATCAGCGCCATAATAGCTGTAATAGCCAGACCGGCCCCCATCCAGGCGTAAACCTGGCGAACCAGGGTATTCTGCCTGGTTATTACCTGATCGGAAGTATTACTGTAATTAGTATTCAGTTGATTCATATATGCTCCTTTTATCAATTAAGCTTTTGATTATTTCTGCCTGTAAAAGTGACTTATTATACGCACATTTCAAAATATTGAATATATTTTCTGCCAGCCCGGTTCCCAGTTAGCTCCTGTTGCGCACAAGATATTCAAGAATGCCCGTCATAAGCAGATTTATTCCCCTATAACTCTCATGCGGCACTGCACGCAGCTCCTCTTCCGTTTGAGTGTAGCGATGCTTCACAGCCAACTCGCTAGAGCAGTTACAGATCATTGATTCCAGGCTCTTCCGGGTTGTTTCAAGGTGAAACTGCAAGCCGATGGCAAACTCGCCGAACTGGAAAGCCTGATTTCTACAGGCAGCGCTGCTGGCCAGATGAACCGCTCCGGGCGGCAGGTCAAACGTCTCACCATGCCAGTGGAACACCTCTGTCTGTTCAGGAAAGGTAAAACTGCCTGACAAACCGGATTCGCCATACACCGGAAACCAGCCGATCTCTTTTTCAGAGCCGGGGTAAACCCTTGCCCCCAGCGCGCTTGCCATCAGCTGGGCACCAAGGCAGATTCCAAGCACCGCCCTGTTGTTTGCAATTGCTTCAGCAATAAACTGCTTTTCCTGCTTTAGCCACGGAAGCTGCTCCTCATCATTGACACTCATGGGGCCGCCCAGAATAATGACTAGATCAATACCGGCCAACAGAGGCAGATGGGCAGACTCAAAGAAACGAGTATAAGTGATGCAGGCACCACGCTGCAGTAGCCATGCTTCAATGCTGCCAAGGCCCTCAAAGGGAACGTGCTGAAGAACGTGAACATTCATAATTTGCTCCGGGTTTGGGGAAAACGGTTTGGCAGAACAGCGGCGGTTTTGGCCGCTGTTTCTGTCTGGTTGGACATTCATGCTGCTGATATCATAATTGTCACTTCAATTTATCACTCAGTCGTTTGAGAAATGTTTGACTTTCTATTGAGGCAGGCTATCAGTGGATGATAAAACTATTTGTACTGGAATGTTCTTATTATTAGTTGTCCCGTCACCTAGTTCTCCGTTTATATTCCGTCCCCAGGTCCACAGTGTGCCGTTTATTTTTAGTGCAGCAGTATGCACGTCTCCTACGGTAGCGCATTTCCAGTCAGTTGCAGTACCAATCTGAATTGGTGTATTTTTTTCCAGATTATCTTCGGTTCCAAGTTGTCCGAACTGATTATAACCCCATGCCCAGAGTGTGCCATCAGTTTTAAGTGCAACTGTATGATGTCTACCCGCATTTACTGATTGCCAGTTGGTTGCTATTCCGATCTGGATCGGAATGGACTTGTGTATATAAGTACCATCACCCAGCTTCCCATCATCGTTGGAACCCCAAGCCCATAACGTACCATCAGATTTTATAGCTACCGTATGATAATATCCTACTGACACGTCCGACCAGTCTGTTGCTGTTCCAATTTGGACGGGAGTGAGCTTTATCTCTGTTGTTCCGTCACCCAACTCACCATAACCGTTAAATCCCCACGCCCAAAGTGTTCCATCATTCCTTAAAGCAGCAGTATGATATCCCCCAGCAGATACTTTTGACCAGTTAGTGGATGATCCGATCTGGACAGGGGTGTCCTGTTCATTGAAAGTTCCGGTTCCTAATTGGCCTGAACTGTTAGATCCCCAAGCCCAAAGTGTACCATCTGACTTGATTGCCAACGAATTCATTTGTCCAGCTGAGACAACAGCCCATGAGTTTGACGAGCCAATCTTGACAGGAGTGTACCTGTCTGTAATCGTTCCATCACCAAGTTGGCCATAACTATTAAATCCCCATGCCCAGAGAGTGCCGTCAGTTTTAAGTGCAACAGCATGTGATCTTCCTGAAGAAACTGTTCGCCAGTTGGTTGATGATCCGACCTGAACTGGAGAGTGTTTGTTCTCAGTAGTTCCGTTGCCCAATTGGCCACTCCAATTGGATCCCCAAGCCCAAAGTGTACCGTTTGACTTAGCCGAGAGAGTGTACTCTCCACCCGCAGAAATTGATGGGACTGTCGGAGTGTCTTTTACTGATGATGTGCTAGAATCTTTTTCACCGCAGGCAGACAGAGTAATCATAATTATAAGTACTATGAACCCATGTAGTTTCATTTCATAATCTCCGACTTATATCGATTTAGTTCAACGGGGTCGGCCTTGACCTGCCGGTTTTCAGGGCAGGTCCAAGGACGTGGTTATACGTCGCCTTTCAAGATTTCATTGCACAAGTCAACACAATCAGAGCAGATTGAAGGCCGATGCTCGTCAATAAAGATCAGTTTTTTTACTTCTGTTTCTTTACGTTGGCAAAAGTCACAAGTTTTATCTTCTGATGGCTCACGACTTGGGCGACCCATTAAGAATTTTTTCCGTGGGTCTTTAATTTTCTTCGATTTTGTTGGAAGGATTTCAACTTTGTCTTTCGGGCCGATTGGCTCCTGAAGCCAGTCAAGATGATAAGTTTTGTCGCCTTCTTTACATACAGCACTGGCGAAAACATACATGTCATTCCGTCCTCCCGACACGGAGAGATAAATACTCTCGATCTCTTCATGGCCAAAAACACCAACCTCTTTGCCGTTGACTAGAATTTTGTAGTTCATTTTTCCCTCGTATAACTCGTACATCATAGGTATCCGTATATAAGTGACTTGTTACCTATATAGCAGAGTTGTTACTAATATCGGTAACCTCATTATTTGCCATACTACTTACCTTTGTTCGCCTTTTTGACTTTCCTGGACGCCTTCCACTCAATCGGCTGATTCTGTGTCAAGACCTTGCAATCCTGTGTAGATGTACAAAACTCCAGCGGTATGGAAACAGAATTGAATCCCGGTTTTGCACCCTTAATCAGTGACCCTTTTGATGCCTTTTCCGGCTTCCAGACCGTAATCTGGACATGGGATTTTGAAGTTTTTTCCGACCTTCCGGCTATTGCCAGTGGATCTCCCGCCTGCAAACTTTTCCCCAGAAAAACATCCTTATCCAGGCAATAGTTCCGCATCAGCAACTTTCAAATCAAAACTGAATTTAATAAGCCAGGACTATATTATGGTTTTATTTTCATGTCAAAGAAGATAGAAATATGTTTTTTGAAAGCAAGTATTGACAACTTTTTAGTATCACATATAATACCACCATGACCTTTCAGATTGTTTTAGATACGAATGTATTAGTTTCAGCCCTCAAGTCATCGCGCGGTTCATCATTCCGCCTACTGTCAGTGATTGATAGTGGCAAATTTGAAATAAATCTTTCAACCCCTTTGGTTGCAGAATACGAAGAAGTACTCCAAAGAGAAATCAGTCACCTGAGTAAATCAGAGATTAACGACATTCTGGATTACCTCTGCAAGGTTGCAAACAGACATAAGATATTCTATCTATGGCGCCCTGTTTTAAAGGATGCTGATGATGATTTTGTTCTGGAATTAGCGGTAAAAAGCGGGGCAGACATAATAACCTGGAATATCAGGGACTTTAAAAAAGCAGAAAAATTCGGCATCAACATACAAACACCGGCTGAATTTCTGCACAGAATAGGAGTAATATCATGAGTGCAATTAATTTGAGACTTCCAGACTCACTCCATAAAATGGCAAAAGAAGTTGCCACACTGGATCATATATCTTTAAATCAATTCATAACTTCTGCTATCGCTGAAAAGATATCTGCACTAACAACCGAGACATATCTGGAAGAACGTGCAAAGAGAAGCTCTCAGAGCAAATTCCGGCAAGCTCTGGCAAAAGTTCCAGACACTGAGCCGGAGCCGTTTGACCTTCTGTAATTTATTTGCCATTAAAATTCAAAACAGAAAAGGCGACCAATTGGCCGCCTTTTCTGTTGATGTTACTTCAATAAATTGAATATTATTTAGGAACAGTCTTTTAACCAGACAGCTATTTTTTCAAAATCTCTTCGCGGCTGTTTTTGTACTGATCGTAATTCATATTGGCTTTTTCCAGACAGCTCTGCACATCAGCCTGGTTGCCCCTTTCATAACAGTCCTGACGTTGTTTCTGCTGAAAACCGCCATACCATGACTGATATGAGCACCCCTGCAAAAGTAGACAACCGGCAATAAAGATTAATAAAACATACCTTTCCAGGCTAAAACTAACCGATAGCATCTTTCATCTCCC
>JBGSQR010000285.1:0-4719 GCA_041737975.1 Geobacterales bacterium
TCTATATTCTGACGTTTTTAAAATCTACTATGGTTTCTATTATTTCCGACTGTCTATCGCCGGGCAAATTTGAAAATAAATTTGATGATTTCATCTTTTCCATATTTTTCCTGTTTAATACAGACTAACTTCGATACAATGATTCTGTAGCTGATTATTTAAACACTTTCATGTATACTGTACTCAAAGATGAATAAGGTTCAGGAGGTCAGAAAATGCCGCCATACATAGAGTTTTTTGTAGTTACATTTACAATGTTAGGTGCATTTTTTCTGGTGTTTTTACTTATGTTTCTACTTGCGTTATTTCTGGCACCCATTGAACGGGAACTATCAAAAATGGTTTGGGCAAACCAGCCTCAGCCTGTAATTAAGCCAGCCAAAGGTTCATTTAAGGATTTCAGTAAAAAACACTGAATCTTATCAATAGTTATGATATTTACCAAGCCCTAAAAAAAAGGGGGACTTTTCCAGTCCCCCTTTTTTGTTTAAAACTTGTAGATATAATGACAGCTCCAAACATTCAGTCAAATAAAAACTGATACTAACAAACCAGGCTTTATTTTAATTTTTTATCAAATATCTGCCTGCTGACTGCGGAGTCCATTGCTCCATAAACTGCTTACACTCTTCTGCCGGCATCGGCCTGCTGATCAGAAAACCTTGAATGGTAAAACACTTTTTATCTATCATGTAGGCAAGCTGCTCTGCGGTTTCAACACCTTCTGCCACCAGTTCCATATTCAGCCCATGCCCCATGGCAATAATCGTATTAACCAGTGCTGAGTCATTATCAGTTGTTAGCATTCTTTTGATAAAGGCCCGGTCAATTTTGAGTTCCTTGATCGGTAACCTCCCGAGATACTCCAGCGAAGAATAACCGGTGCCGAAATCATCCAGAGACAACGTAATTCCCATACTGGTCAACGTCTGCATTCTTTCAATAGTTTTGGCGCTGTCCAACATGAGAATACTTTCCGTCAGCTCCAGACAAAGTTGAGTCGGATTGAACCCCGTTGTTTTTAACACTCTCTGGACAGTTTCATCCAGATCGCTGCGAATAAACTGAATTGCTGAAATGTTTACAGACAGGCGCATGGGAGGGAATCCCTGTTTTTCCCACTCCACGCATTGGGAACAGGCCTGCCACAATACCCACTCTCCCACTGGAACAATATGTGCATTTTCCTCAAGCAATGAAATAAATATGTCCGGAGGGACTGACTGACCTTTTTCAGGCTGCCATCGCAACAGGACTTCCATACCTGATATTTGACCGGTTTCCATATTTACTTGTGGCTGATAATTCAGCCTGAATTCGTTTCTATCCAGCGCATGATGCAGTCGAGTTGCCAGTTCAAAGCGATACTGCAGGCTGTTACTAAGTTCACGGGTATAATAAGCAATCGAATTCCGTCCATTTTTCTTGGCCTGGAACATTGTGGCTTCTGCATGCTTCAAAAGTGTTTCTACACACTCTCCGTCCTCCGGATAACCGACAACACCTATGCTGGCAGTCGCAACGACTTCGCTGCCATTGATAACAAAGACGCTATTCAGGGCGCTGCGAATGGTCTCTGCCTGGGAGCGCGGTTCATCGGCATTTTCCGACAGCGGAGGGACGACAATAAACTCATCGGCAACAAAGCGTGAGACAACATATGTGCTGCCACAGACTTCTTTGAGCCGCTTTGCAACCTCTTTAAGTAATAAATCACCAAATTCGTGCCCGAAAGTATCATTAATAAACTTGAGATTATCAATATCCAGCAGCATTACAGTAAGATACTGGTTGTTACGGTTCATGATTTCCATCTGCAATTCCAAATAAGACTGCAGATAGTAACGGTTAAAAACTCCGGTCAACTCATCATGATGGGCCTGATACAAAAGACGCTCTTCATAGGCCTTTCGATCAGTTATATCTTCTTTAATAGCGACATAACTGGTGATAGTACCGACTTCATCCCTGATGGGTGCAATACTGCACAATTCCCAGAAAAGTTGTCCATCCTTAGTCAGGTTGGAAAATTCACCACGCCACTCTTTGCCGGCACTGATCGTCTTCCACAGCTCTCGGTAATACTGCTCCGGGTGCCTGCCTGACTTTAGAATACGCGGATTTTTACCAAGGACCTCATCCTGAGAATACCCTGTAACCTGGCAGAATTTGGGGTTTACATACTCGATAGCGCCATTAATATCAGTAATAACAACACTGTTGGCACTCTGTTCTACCGCCTTGAAAAGTTTTGCAAGTTGCGCTGACCTCTGCGTCACAAGCTGTTCCAGGTTAGTCTGATAGGATTTATTTTCACTCAACAGTCTGGCGCGTTCCAGGCAGCGATTGACGATCATTTCAAGTTCAAAAAGATCCCTGACCGGCTTGGAGATATAATCCCACGCACCGCGTCGAATCGCCTCCATCGCATCGTCCAGCATTCCGTTTCCGGAGAGCATTACTATCGGCAGATCTTTATCCAATGCCCTGACAGCCTCAACAACTTCAAGGCCGTTCATATTTGGCATACTTAAATCTGTAATGATAATATCAGGACGTTGACTGCTAATAATTTCCATTCCCAGCCTTCCATCAGCGGCAGAGAGGACCTTAAAACCACGGAACTCGAAAAACTCCGTAATAATCCGGCGGATAGGAACATCATCATCAATAACAAGCAGATATGTTTTTGCAGGAGTAGAAATCACAAGATCCTTTTTTACATTTCCAGAGCAAATAAAAATGGATAAAACTGACTACTCGTAACTTTACCACAATAATTAAAAATTACAGCTTGAACTGACCAACAAGATTTTTGAGGTCAGTGGCAAGTGAAGCAAGCTGATCAGCCGAATTTGCAGTAGCATGTGTTCCTACAGCTGTTTCCTGAACAACCTGGGTTATCATATGCATATTATTGCTGATTTCACGGCTTGTTGAGCTCTGTTCCTCAGCTGCAGTTGCAATCTGGTTAATCTGATTTGTCACTTCGTTTATCTGGGAAAGGATTTCTTGTAGCGCCCCACCTGACTTGGAAGCGTCTTCAGTACCTCTTTCCACTTCAGTTACCCCAACTTCCATTGAAGCAACCGCTTGCTTTGTCTCTGCCTGTATGGCCTTGATCATACTGCCGATCTCTTTGGTTGCACGAGTTGTCCGTTCCGCCAGTGCCCGAACTTCATCTGCCACAACAGCAAAACCTCTGCCCTGCTCACCGGCACGGGCCGCTTCAATTGCAGCATTAAGAGCCAACAGATTTGTCTGATCCGCAATATCTTCAATGGTTCCGACAATCGCACCAATTTCATTGGAACGGTTACCAAGATTTTCCACATTCACGGCTGTTGCACGAACTCGTTCAGCAATTCGCGCCATACCATCAACCGTTCCTTGAACAATCGATGCACCACTGGTAGCCAGCTGATTCGCATGTCTTGAGCTTTCAGCAGCAGAGTTACAATTACTGGCAATATCCTGAGAGGTTGAAGCCATCTCTTCACCGGCAGTAGCTACGGTTGAAGCCTGGGAAGAAACCTCATCAGTTCCGCGCACCATATTCTGGGCCGTGGAATGCAGTTCCGAAACAGCAACTGAGACCTCACCTGCAGCCTGTGAGACACGAGTTATGGCATTCTTCATTTTTGTTGCCATATTGGACATTGCATTCATAAGTTGCGTTGTTTCGCAACGCCCACTACCGGTTGCAATAATCACAGTCATATCACCATCAGCAACACGGTCCGCTATTTCCACACACTCTTTAAGTGGTTTTGTTATACCGTTAGTTATGATAAATGCTGTTACAAAACTAACAACCAGACTCGCAAGACCAAGTATATACATCAGGGAAGTTGCACTGACAGCGCTGGAAATAGCATCGTCAACTCGAAGACCAACTCTTTTATCGTAAAAATCCAGGAGTGCTCCGACCGCCTTCGTCTTTATCTGATTAACTTTATCACCCTCTGCATTCATAAGATTCTTGAATTTTTGGGAATCAGCAGCAAGCGCAAAGGCAATCAGTTTTTCATTGACCTTTGATTCAGCGTCAATGCTTGCCAAAACATCAGCAATTAATTTTCTGCCATCAGGAGTCTTGGTATTTTTATCCACAAAATCAATGTACTCTTTATATTTGGCTCTGCTTTCCTTGATTGTAGCAATAATTTTCTCTTTTTCCGCTGCACTGGTGGCAAAATCCAACTTTTTTACGGACTCATCAACTACAGCAAGGGCTGTCGACGCCTTGACAACGTTATTGCTCAATCCACTGATCCGTTTGACATTTTTGAGTTGATCCTCACTCTTGTAAAGACTGTTTACACCTGTGCCAATAATAACAGCCAGCAACAACAGAATGAATGAAAAACCTGCCAATAACCTCGTCCTGATTGAAAAACTGTTCATACCTTCCCCCCTCAACACCGCAAATTATATAACAACGTTATTTTGAACGATTCAATAAATACCACTATTTAAATAGATATTAAATCTAAATTTTGAACAATTGTACCATTGATTTCAAATAAAAAAAGGCGAAGCTTGTGGCTTCGCCTTTCATAATACATACAATTAAAAAAATTGAATTATTCCGCGCTATAGCCTTCTATCGGGCTTCCATCGGCATTCAAACCTAGTGCTTCCTTACGAGACAGTTTAATCTTACCGTTTTTATCAACGCCGATACACTTTACCAGAACCTTGTCACCCTCATTGAGT
>JBGSQR010000322.1:0-15983 GCA_041737975.1 Geobacterales bacterium
AGCGGTACCGGCAAAGAGCTTTTTGCTCACTCTATTCATGCAGAAAGCCACAGGGCTCTCGGGCCGTTCGTAAAAGTAAATTGTGCTGCAATACCGGAAACACTTTTTGAGTCTGAGCTGTTCGGATATAAAGAAGGTTCCTTTACGGGTGCAAAGAAAAAGGGGAAAAAGGGGAAGTTTGCCCTTGCCAACAAAGGAACAATTTTTCTCGATGAGATCACGGAACTGCCGCTTTTGATGCAGGTAAAACTGTTGCGAGTTCTTCAGGAGAGAGAGGTTGAGCCGGTAGGTGCAGATCAGCCTGAGCCGGTTGATGTAAGGATAATCGCCGCCTGCAACAAACAGCTGGAACCATTGGTTAAGCAGGGATTGTTTCGTCATGATCTCTTTTATCGTCTGAATGTTGTCAAGCTTGAGATACCTCCCTTGCGTGAGAGATTGGGCGATGTGCCTGTATTGATCGAAAAACTTCTGCGGCAACTGGAAAAAGAAACCGGAATACCGGTGGAAGGCGTTGATGCCGATGTGGAGGCGATTCTTACTGACTACAGTTGGCCTGGAAATGTTCGCGAATTGAGAAACGTGCTTGAACAGGCGCTGTACGTGAAGAATTGCACCATTATTACCCGACAGGATATCCCCCGAATTTTGACCATTAATCGTTCCGATAGTGATATTGCCGAAGAGGTGCATACTCTCAAGTTTCTGCTCAGGCAGACAGAGGAGGATATATTGCGAAGGGCTTTGCGGGAAGAGAAGGGGAATAAAGCCGCAATTGCCACTAAATTAGGTATCAGCAAGTCCTCTCTCTATTCCAAGATTGAGTATTTTGGGATATCTTCCTGAATGGTGGATAGCTATAACACCGTTTCCAATTCTTTGGAAAGTTGTCCATTTTTCTGGAATTACTGGTTGCGGTCAATAGCAATAGTCTAATATCTTTATAGTTAATTGTAGGCTGAACGGCTTTAAGCCATTAGGTATCGATAATTTCGATGCCTTTTTTTGTGTATTTTTCCATAAAATTGGAAAAAGTGTACTCCGGAAAAATATTTTTTTATAAATAATAGGCTGAAATGAAAGGTTAAAATAAAAATAATTGAATTATAACAATCATATAGCTTCGTAATCAGTTTGGCCCCCCTTTCTTGGTCTCACTATTGCTATAGAACAATCAAAGCTTTGAACGGTACCGTTTCTTTGATTTAGTTAGGGCAATTCAGGCAGGAACATCCAGGAAAGGAGAGTTTATGGAAATTATCATCATTTTGTTGGCGTTGGGTTTGCTCATGTTTGTTGCCTATCGAGGGTTCAGTGTCATTCTGTTTGCACCGCTCTGTGCGCTGTTTGCAGTATTGATGACTGACCCGGGACTTGTACTGCCGTTTTTTTCCAATATTTTCATGGATAAAATGGTTGTGTTTGTCAAGCTGTACTTCCCGGTCTTCCTGCTGGGCGCCATTTTCGGCAAAGTTATTGAGATGTCGGGTTTTGCCAAGTCAATTACCGCAGCCATGATCAATATTGTCGGCGCCAAACGCGCCATGCTGGCAATTGTACTGGTCTGTGCAGTATTGACCTACGGAGGTGTATCACTTTTCGTTGTTGCTTTTGCCGTTTACCCGTTTGCTTCAGAACTTTTCAAGGCTGCAGATATTCCAAAGCGCCTGATTCCTGGAACGATTGCACTGGGTGCTTTCACTTTTACCATGGATGCCTTTCCTGGAACTCCCCAGATTCAAAACATTATTCCGACCACATTTTTCAAGACTGATACCTGGGCTGCTCCCTGGCTGGGATTGATCGGCGGTATTTTTGTATTCTTTGCCGGTATGGCATATCTGGAATGGAATCGTAAAAAAGCCCATGCTGCAGGAGAAGGTTACGGAACAGGTCATACAATGGAGCCGGAGGTGTTTGCTGACGCATCACTTCCAAGTCCATTTCTTGCAGTAGCCCCGCTGATTCTTGTTGGTGTAATGAATAAAGTTTTTATCACCATGATCCCACTCTATTATGGCAAAACATTTGATTTTGCCACAAGCGGCTTGAAAGAAGTTGCCAAAGTACCAGCCGTCACAGTTGGCTCGATCAGCGGTGTCTGGGCGGTGGAAGGTGCACTTCTCTGCGGTATTCTTCTGGTTCTTGCTTGCAGCTTTACCCGCATCAAGAAAAACTTTAACACCGGTATAAATATGTCAATTGCCGGTTCACTTCTGGCAACTATCAATACGGCTTCAGAATACGGCTTCGGTGCCGTCATCGCTTCACTTCCCGGTTTCACATCCGTAAAAAGCGGTATCGGAGCAACAATCACCAACCCACTGGTTAACGAGGCTGTAACTGTTACAACTCTGGCCGGTATTACTGGTTCAGCTTCCGGCGGCATGAGTATCGCGCTGGCAGCCATGGGCCAGACCTATCTTGAGCAGGCTCAGAAATTCGGCATTGATCCCCAGGTTCTGCACCGTGTTGCCTCTATGGCCAGCGGCGGTATGGATACCCTGCCTCATAACGGTGCCGTTATTACACTTCTGACAGTAACCGGTCTGACACACAAGCAGTCTTACAAAGATATTTTTGCCATTACATGTATTAAGACGATGGCCTGCTTCCTGATAATCGGCGTCTACTACCTGACCGGAATTGTTTAATCAAAGCAGCAAATCAAGCTAAAGCGGTCCTTAGCTGAATGTCAAACAAAGCAGTAAATACAACAGGAGTAACTTTATGGACAAAATCATAGATATCAAAGATGTACAGCAGTACTTCAAAGACGGCATGACCATTCTCTATGGCGGCTTCATGGGAGTCGGTACACCAGCCGGTCTTGTGGGGGAGTTGCTGGAGCATGGCGCCAGCAATCTGACCATTGTCGGCAATGATACCGCCTTTCCTGAAACCGGAGTCGGCCCGCTGATCGTCAATAAAAGAGTCAGCAAGCTGATTTCCTCGCACATCGGCACCAACCCTGAAACTGGTCGCCAGATGATTGCCAAGGAAATTGAGGTTGAATTGGTGCCACAGGGTACCCTGGCTGAACGTGTCCGTTGCGGCGGCGCAGGACTCGGTGGTGTTTTGACTGAAACCGGCGTAGGCACTATTGTGGAAGAAGGCAAAACAAAGCTGACGTTTGATGGTAAAGAGTATCTGGTTGAGCGTCCCATCCGTGGCGACATCGCTTTCATCAAAGCCAGAAAAGCCGACCGTTCCGGCAACCTGATCTACGAAAAGGCTTCACGCAACTTCAATCCTTTGATGGCCCTGGCCGCAGATCTGGTTATCGTCGAAACAGATGAACTCGTCGAAGTTGGCGAACTAGATCCGGAATGCATAATCACTCCGGGCGTCGTAGTTCACAAAATAGTAGTTGCAGGGAGGGGCTGATATGGATGCCAAACAAATCATCGCACGCCGTGTAGCCAAAGAACTTAAAGACGGCTACGTCGTTAACCTTGGAATCGGTCTGCCGACCCTGATCCCCAACTATCTGCCACCAGGTATTAATATAACTCTGCAATCTGAAAACGGCTTTCTGGGACTTGGCCCGCTAAAAGGCGATCCTGTCCCTGGTCTGGTTAATGCAGGTGGTCAGCCATGCGGCATGGTGCCTGGCGGTGTATTCTTTGATAGTGCCATGTCCTTTGTACTGATCCGTGGCGGACATGTTGACGCGACCGTACTTGGTGCCCTGCAGGTGGACGGTCACGGTAATCTGGCAAACTGGATGGTGCCCGGCAAAATGGTACCCGGTATGGGTGGGGCCATGGATCTGGTGACCGGTGCCAAGCATGTCATAGTGGCCATGGAGCATTGCACTAAAGACGGTAGTGCCAAGATTCTCAAAGAATGCACACTGCCACTGACCTGCAAGGGGAAGGTTCATATGATCGTAACCGAAATGGCGGTCTTCAGGATTGACAACGGTCTGATCCTGGAAGAGCTGGGACCGGGCGTAAGTATTGAGGATGTGCGCAAGTGTACGGAAGCAGACTTTACTGTCAGCCCCAATTGCACCATGCAGTCTGAAGGAATAGAAGAAGCCACATGTGGTTGTGTGGGAACACCCGGAGGTGGAGTATGAGAAACGTAGTAATTGTTGCTGCAGCCCGTACTGCAGTTGGAAGTTTCAGTGGAGCTCTTGCTTCCGTACCCGCTGTTGAATTGGGCAGGACCGTTATTGAAGCTGTTATCGAGCGTAGCGGTATCGCTAAGGCTGATATTGATGAAGTTATTCTGGGTCAGGTTCTGCAGGGTGGCTGTGGACAGAATCCGACCCGCCAGGCCGCAATCTATGCAGGTCTGCCGGATACTATTCCATCCTACACAGTTAACAAACTGTGTGGTTCGGGTCTGAAAACCGTTGCTCTGGCAGCGCTTTCAATTGCTGCCGGTGAAGCTGATGCAATCATTGCCGGTGGAATGGAGAGCATGAGCCAGGCTCCATACATACTGGAGCAGGCCCGTGGCGGTTACCGTCTTGGAAACGGAACTCTGGTTGATGCCGTTATTAAAGATGGATTGACCGATGCTTTTAATGACATTCATATGGGAATCACAGCTGAAAACATTGCAGCACGTTATAACATTACCCGCGAAGAAGCTGATGTGTTCGCTCTGGAATCCCAGCAGAAAGCTGCCAAAGCCATTCTGGACGGCCGATTCAAGGCGGAAATAGCTCCGGTCTCAATCAAACAGAGAAAAGGTGACCCGATCATCTTTGATCAGGATGAGTATCCAAAACTTGATGCCACTCTGGAAGGTCTGACAAAGTTGAAAGCTGCTTTTCAGAAAGACGGAGTGGTTACGGCCGGCAACGCCTCCGGCCTGAACGACGGCGCAGCTGCCGTTCTTCTGATGAGTCAGGAAAGTGCAGAACAGAAGGGTATCAAGCCGTTGGCCAGAATTGTCAGTTATGCATCGGTAGGGCTTGATCCGAAGGTGATGGGGCTGGGGCCGGTGGATGCAGTTAAAAAAGCACTCAAAAAAGCTTCTCTGACAATAGACGATATCGAGCTGTTTGAGTTGAATGAAGCCTTTGCCGTTCAGTCCATTGGTGTCAACCGTGAATTGAAGATCCCGGCTGAGAAGATCAACGTCAACGGTGGCGCCATTGCTTTGGGCCATCCGATCGGTGCCAGCGGTGCCAGGATTCTGGTCAGCCTGCTGCATGAAATGCAGAAGCGTGATCTTAAGCTGGGGCTGGCAACACTCTGCATCGGCGGAGGCCAGGGCATTGCCGTAATTATTGAAAGATAACCTATTTAACTAACTTGGCTATAAAAGGAGAAGATTATGTTGAAGGGAAAAGCAGCTCTAGTAACAGGTTCAACCAGTGGTATAGGATATGGAATAGCAACAGCACTAGCTGCACAGGGTTGTAATATCATGATGAATGGTTTCGGCGATCCAGCTGTTATTGAAAAGAGACGTACTGACCTGGAGCAGGCTTATGGAGTGAAGGTTGTCTATAATGCTGCTGATATGACCAAACCGGCAGATATACAGGCGCTGGTGGAAGATACCGCCAAGCAGTTCGGTAGCGTGGATGTTCTCGTGAATGTGGCAGGTATTCAGTATGTTGCGCCGGTCGATGAATTCCCACTGGAAAAATGGGATGCCATTATTGCCATCAACCTTTCGTCCTCTTTCCATACTATTCACCATGCTATTCCTTATATGAAAAAGAATGGTTGGGGCAGGATCATCAACCTGGCTTCCGTACATGGTTTGGTGGCATCAGTTAACAAAGCCGGATATTGTGCAGCCAAGTTTGGTCTGGTCGGCCTGACCAAGGTTGTTGCTCTGGAAAACGCCGGTAACGGCATTACCTGCAACGCTATCTGCCCGGGCTGGGTACGTACAGAACTGGTCGAGCCGCAGATTATTGCCCGCGCTGCTGCCTTGGGAGTGGAGTTGGAAGAGGGCGGTCGCAGCATGTTGGCTGAAAAACAACCTTCAAAACAGTTTGTTGGTGTTGATCAGCTTGGCGCCATGGCTGTTTTCCTCTGCTCTGATGCTGCTACACAGGTTACCGGGGCAGCTATTCCGGTTGATGGCGGCTGGACCGCACAGTAGGCGATTATATGATATGAGCTTTTTGTAACGGTTATTGCTGATAGTGGCTGAGTAGCAGTCTGGTAAAGGCTGACGTTCATCCAGGGCACGTATGGTCTGAGGCAGTTTGTTACTACTATGAATCGTCAATGAACTGTTTACAAAAGTTTCACTTATAATCAGCCAAACAGAAATGGCCCGGGAAACCGGGCCATTTCTGCTTGCAAAACATAATTTATGAATTAGAGAAAGCCGTTTTCTGCCAGGGTCTTCATGGTCACAGACCCACCGCTGCTCCAGGGCTGTGTCAGCCGTTCAACATATTTACCGATAATATCGGTTTCAATGTTGATGGCATCTCCGTTTTTCAGGTTTGTCAGTGTTGTACTGATCTGGGTCAGGGGAATGATGTTTACGGAAAAACCGTTCTGGGTGACACTGTTGACGGTCAGGCTGATGCCGTCAATGGTCACTGATCCTTTTGTTACCAGATAGCGGGTATTTGCGGTGGGTAGGGTAAATTCCAGAATGCGGTTGCCGGATGATTCGGACATTTTTGCGAGATGCCCTATGCAGTCGATGTGGCCGGTTACTATATGTCCGCCCAGTCTGTCCCCAAGGCGAAGGGCCCGTTCCAGGTTAACAACACTGCCGATACGCAGTTTACCGATAGTTGTTTTATCCAGTGACTCCGGAGAAACATCAAAGGTCAGGGTTTTGTTCTGTTTTACGGTTACGGTCAGGCAGGCACCGTTGACAGCGACGGAATCACCGATGGCAATTTCCTGCAGGGGAAGTGATGTCTCGACGCGTAACGAACCTGCTGACCCGTTTTTGTCAAAGGCCATAACCCGCCCCACATCTTCTATCAGGCCAGTGAACATGGAATCTCCGGTCTGGCGTGAATGACAAGATCAACGCCGCTGTGTGATACTTTTGTGTAAACCAGTTTGACCGCCTGGTCCATGCTGGTCATCCCCAACAGTGTGAAAGGGGCAAAGCCGTTGTTACCAATTACCTTTGGGGCGACAAAAAATACCAGTTCATCAATCAGGCCGCTTTGCAGCATTGAACCTGCCAGACGGCTGCCACCTTCCAGCAGGATTGACTGGATGCCGATCTCTCCGAGCTTAAGCAGCAGGTCATTCATGGATACACGCCCATCATCCTCTTCGCAAACCAGTATCGTGACGCCCTGTTGGATATATCGCAAGTGAACCCTTGGGTTGGTTTCAGTTGTGGCGATAATTGTTCTGGGGGCAAGTCTCTCGCTGAGTACCTTTACGCTTTCCGGCGTGCGCAGGCGTGTGTCAACAATTATTCTCAGCGGATCCCTGCCGCGAACATGGCGTACCGTCAGTTCCGGGTTGTCGGCAATAATGGTGTCCACACCGACCATGACCGCATCCATTTCAGCGCGCATCTTGTGGACACGGCGCCGGGATTCTTCGCAACTGATCCATTTTGATTCGCCTGTGACAGTGGCGATATTGCCGTCCAGTGTCATGGCGCATTTATAGGTTACAAAAGGAAGCCCGGTTGTGATCTGCTTGATGAATGGGCGGTTGATCTGCCCGCATTCTTCCTCAAGAACGCCACATTCAACTTCAATGCCAGCTGCCCTGAGGGCGGCTATTCCGCCACCCGAAACTTTTGGATTCGGATCTTTCATCCCGACAAAAACACGTTTTACACCGGCCTTGATTAGTGCGTCGCTGCAGGGTGGTGTCTTGCCGGTGTGACAGCATGGCTCGAGGGTGACATACACATCCGCACATCTGGCGTTGTCAAGTGCCATAGCCAGGGCGTGCACTTCCGCATGGGGCGTACCAGCTTTCTTGTGCCATCCTTCTCCAACAATCTGACCGTCTTTTACGATAACGCAGCCGACAACCGGGTTAGGCGCAGTTTTGCCGATTCCCTTGCGGGCCAGAGTCAGGGCACGTTTCATATATTTTTGATTGGTTGTAATCATTTTTTTAATAAATCCTGCAGTTCCTGCATAAATTCACCAATATCCCGGAAAGAGCGGTAAACAGAAGCGAAACGCACATAGGCGACTTCGTCCAGGCCATGCAGTTCCTTCATCAGCCATTCGCCAATCAGTGTTGTGGATACTTCCTTTTCCGTTGCTTCCTGTAGTCGGGCTTCCAGGCGATCTACCATGCGGTCGATTTCTTCCAGCGAAATCGGCCTTTTTTCACAGGCTTTCTTGATGCCTGCTACAATCTTCATCCGGTCAAAAGGCTCACGTCGCCCATCTTTTTTACAGACCAGGGGGAGTATTTCTTCAACGCGCTCATGGGTTGTAAAGCGTTTTGTGCATTCTTCACATTCACGCCTGCGTCGTATGGCATTTCCGCCCTTGTCCGGCCGTGAATCTACAACCTTGCTGTCATTGTTGCCGCAGAATGGGCATTTCATTTTGTTTCACCATTGTTGTCAGATACAAATTGAACTACTTCAATTCCTGCTTCTGTAATCATTTCCCGGGCCAGGTCGTCGCTGTAGCCTTCGCGATAAACAACCTTCCTGATACCAGCATTGATAATCATTTTTGTGCAGATTATGCAAGGCATGGTCGTGCAATACAGTGTTGCGCCATCAATGTTTGTGCCGTGTCTGGCAGCCTGGATGATGGCGTTCTGCTCGGCGTGAAGGCCACGACATAGTTCGTGACGTTCACCGGATGGAACATTCATTTTATCCCGTAGGCATCCTGTGTCTCCGCAGTGCGTGATACCTGACGGCACGCCATTGTAACCTGTCGCCAGAATGTTACGGTCTTTAACCAGTATGGCCCCAACGCCTCTGCGCAGACAAGTTGTGCGAGTGGCCACGAGTCGGGTGATTTCAATAAAATACTGGTCCCAGGAAGGACGGTTCATAAGCTGCTCCATATTATTTATATTGCATAATAAATACCTCAATTACCCTGACAGGTCAACTTCTATGCATCCAGTGCTGTTGTGTCTGCTTTTGCGTGACAACTGCAGAGATGATGTTATATTGTCTGTATTAAATTTAAATTTTTAGAATGGAGAACAATAAAATGCGTTTTACCTTGAACCCGGTTTTAATCAGCTTTGCCCTTATAGTAATCTTGGCTACATCGGTTTGTGCCGTTAGTACATCTCCGCTTCCAAAGGGGTACCTGGCTTGGAAAAAGAGTGAGAGAAAACTTGAAACCGATAAGAAGTCTCTTTTTTATGGCAGTCACTACATTTATGCCGATAAAAAAGCTGTACAGGGATACAAGGCCGGCAACAAATTTGCTGAAGGTAGCACCATTGTTGTTGAATATTTCAATATCAAAGGGGCAACGGCTGCTGATGGCTCCAAGAACATGATTGTGGTGATGAAAAAGGACAAAAAATCCAAGGATACTCTCGGCTGGCGTTTTTCAGGCTATGGCGCTGATGGTAAGCCAAGTAACCTGGATCCTGTCAGCACCTGTATCAGTTGTCATCAGAAAGAGGCCTCTCAGAGAGATTTTGTGATTTCAACTGTCAAGGATTTCAAGTTCTGAGTGTTGCCTGGCTTGAAGTGGTAAAATTATGTGGCTGCTGCAGTATATGGCAGCCACTTTTTTGCAGAAAAACGTATTACTTAAGTAGATTGACATGATAATATGTTTAGCTATTGCGCGGTTCAGGTTCTGTAATCGGGATTTAAATGGAAATTAATTCGGAAAAATTCTTTCTTGGCCGGCAGCCGATTCTTAACCGACATCAGGAGATAATCGGTTTTGAGCTGTTATTCCGGTCAACAGAAACAAATGCCGCTTACATTAACGATTATTCCCAGGCAATTGCCAGTGTAATTACCCATGTATTGTCTACGTTCGGCATACAGGAAGTTTTAGGCGGTAAACTCGGTTTTATTAATATTCATCTGGGAATGCTGCTTTCCGAGATGGTGGAATTGCTGCCTATTGATCAGGTGGTTCTTGAGTTACTTGAGTTCATCGATCTGGATGAAAAGGTTGTGGCTCGTTGCCGTGAGCTTAAGGAGATGGGTTTTCAGCTGGCGCTAGATGATCATGAATATGAT
This sequence comes from Geobacterales bacterium, assembly GCA_041737975.1. Taxonomy (GTDB): domain Bacteria; phylum Desulfobacterota; class Desulfuromonadia; order Geobacterales; family Pseudopelobacteraceae; genus JBGSQR01. The sequence continues at coordinate 10,111 of JBGSQR010000322.1, forward strand.
GCAAATAATGCAGATATATACGGTGTAGTTGATATCATCAAGATTGATATCCTGTTGACAGGCATGGAAAACTTGCCAGCAGTTGTTGCCGGTTTACGTCACTCACCAGTAAAAATCCTGGCTGAAAAAGTTGAAACCTTTGAACAGTTTGAAACCTGCATGCGGCTGGGTTTCGACTATTTTCAGGGTTATTTCTTTCAGCGTCCGGTGGTGATGAACAAAAAAAGGATAGATGTCTCAGGCATGGCAATGCTGAAATTGCTTAAACAATTACTGATGGATGCATCTCTGGCCGAACTGGAACAAACCTTTAAAGAAAACCCGACTCTTTCCTATAATCTCCTCCGTCTTGTAAATTCAGTGGCCATGGCCTTGCGACAGAAAATAAAAAACCTGCGTCATGCCATTGTCATGCTTGGTGTTGACAACTTGCGCCGTTGGACTCAGTTGTCACTTTTCATAACAAGTGATGCCAGGGGTGTCAACAACCCTCTGCTGGAGATGGCGGCTGTCAGGGGCAGGTTGATGGAAACATTGGTCAAAAGAAAAGGTTTTTCCGAGGAGCGTTCGGAAGCTGCATTTATGACCGGAATTCTTTCTCTGCTGGATGTTTTGTTTGAGCTGGATATGTCTGAAATCATTTCAAACCTGAATCTCAGCGAGGATGTCAGTGATGCGCTGATGGAACGTAAGGGGCAGTTGGGGTTGCTGCTGTTGTTGGTAGAAAAAGTTGAGATTACTGATTTCGACGCTGTTACGCCTCTGCTGGAGCAGTGCAATATTACTATGAGCGAACTGCTGGAAGCCCAGCTGGAATCATTTAAATGGCGGGAGAGTGTTCTGGCTCAATAGTCGATTCCAGGCGGTCATCAAACCGTTGACCACAAATGCCAGCCATGTTATTTTTTCAAGTTGTAGTTTGTGATTACCAAGAAAAGAAGTTTTGGGGGTTTACCTTGGCTAGAGGCGGTTTTGACGCAACCAACCTGATCGCTCCATTGATGATACGGATTCCGCTTGGGTTGATCATGATGGCGCATGGCTCTCAAAAGCTTTTGGGGCTTTTTGGTGGTCAAGGGTTGACTGGAACATTTCGGGTTTTTGAAGACAAGCTGGGTATCCCGCCGATTTTTACTTTGTTGGCTATTATTGCTGAGTTTGGCGGTGGTTTTGGTGTGTTGACCGGTTTTATGACCCGCCTGTCTGCTGCCGGCATTGCTTCTGTGGCGATGGTCGCCATGTATAAACTGCACTGGGCAAATGGATTTTTTTTAAATATGAGTGCCACACCGGGACGAGGTAACGGTATCGAGTATGATATTGCTTTGTTGGGAATGTCGCTTTACCTGATGATTGCCGGTGGTGGACAGTGGTGTCTTGACAGGTTGATATTTAAAGGCTGATTTTAATAACAATAGATCGGGCAAATATATTAGAGGCGGGTAAATACCCGCCTTTCTAACGTTTTCAGGGGAGCAGTTACGTGAATAAGTTTAATCAGATAGAAGTGGAAAAGCGACGAACCTTTGCCATCATCAGTCATCCGGATGCCGGTAAGACAACCATTACGGAAAAACTGCTGCTGTTTGGCGGCGCCATCCAGCAGGCCGGTGAGGTTAGGGCACGCAAGTCGGCTCGTCACGCCACATCGGACTGGATGGAGCTGGAAAAACAGCGTGGTATTTCTGTTACATCATCGGTTATGAAGTTTACCTATAACGGCTGCGAGATAAATCTGCTGGATACTCCGGGCCATAACGATTTTTCGGAAGATACCTATCGCGTTCTGACAGCGGTTGACTCGGTTCTGATGGTGATTGATTCGGTCAAGGGGGTTGAGACCCAGACCCGTAAACTGCTGGAAGTCTGTCGCCTGCGCCATACACCGATTATGACTTTCATGAACAAGCTGGATCGAGAAGGACAGGAACCGTTGGACTTGTTGGATGACATTGAGAAAAACCTGAAAATGCAGACAGCGCCGGTTACCTGGCCGGTCGGCATGGGCAAGCGTTTTCGCGGTACATACCACCTGCATACCAAGGAGCTGACCTTTTTTGATGCCGAGGCGGACAACGGGACCGGTGATATCTTGACCGTTTCAGGTCTGGATGACCCGCGTCTTGATGAACTGCTCGGCAGCCAGGTTGATGAATTGCGTCGCGACGTGGAACTGCTGGAAGGTGCGGCGCACCCCTTTGATCAGGAGGCCTATTTGGCCGGTCAACAGACACCGGTCTTTTTCGGCAGTGCTATCAATACCTTTGGTATCCAGCAGCTGCTGGATGCCTTTGTCAGTTACGCCCCGGCACCTCTGCCGCGTGAATCAATCACCAGGGCTGTATCACCATATGAAGAGCCGTTCAGCGGTTTTGCTTTTAAAATCCAGGCAAACATGGACCCGGCCCACCGCGACAGGATTGCTTTTTTCCGCATCTGTTCGGGCAAATTCACCCGTGGCATGAAGGTCAGGCATGTTCGTTTAGGTCGCGATGTGCAGATCGCCAATGCCACTATTTTCATGGCTCAGGACCGCACCAATGTGGAAGAAGCCTGGCCGGGCGACATTATTGGCATCCACAACCACGGTACGATCAAGATCGGTGACACCTTCACCATGGGTGAGGATCTGAAATTTACCGGAATTCCAAGCTTTGCTCCGGAACATTTCCGCAAGGTGCGTCTGCTGAACCCCATGAAGTCAAAACAGCTGGAAAAAGGGCTGGTGCAGCTGGCTGAAGAAGGCGCTACCCAGGTTTTTAAACCTGTAATGGGTGCTGACTGGGTGATTGGTGCGGTCGGCTTGCTGCAGTTTGAGGTCGTTATGCATAGACTGGAATTTGAGTATGGAGTCAAGGTCGCTTTTGAGCCGGTCAGTTATGTCACAGCCCGCTGGGTAACCGGCGAAAAGAAAAAGATTGAGGAATTCGAAAAGAAGGAAGCAATGCATGTCTATATCGACGGCGAGGGCAAACTGACCTACATGGCCGGCAGCCAGTGGCGCCTGGAAAATACCATGGAAAGCTGGAAGATGCTGGAGTTCCATGAGACAAGTGAGCATAGCTGAGTTGTCAAAGTCTGGCTGTAAATACTCGCTTAAAGAGACCTGGCAGGCCATGTTTCATCTGTCTTATGCTGGTTTCCCACAGTCGCTGCCCAATGTACATCCGATTGCTGCACCGTTCATTCTTTGGCAGCTGAAGGGGAAAGGGTATTCCAACGGACGGGTAGTTTCGGATAAAGGTGTACTGCATGTTTATGCAGACCGGTAGCTTAAGAGCTTTAGCTAAGGTGCTGAATCTATTAGAGACAATTTGTACGGCTCAAAATGATAATTTTATTGAGCTTTTTGGGATTGAATTTGATTGACACCGCCAGCTAATCTGGCTAAATTGTATAAGCTTTTTTGACAATTGAATATAAGTTTAGGGTGCCCGAAAGGGCTTGATAGGGAAGAGGGGTGTGCCCCGATTTCAGATCAAGGATGATATCAAGGCGGCGAGGATTGAGGCGACGAGGTGTACATGACGTACATTGAGGAGCCGAAGACGAGCCAACGAAGATAGCGCCTTGATATGGAATCGGACGATTCCCCCGCGGACCCGCCGCTGTAAACGATGACAAAGGACAACAGGCCACTGGTTTTTACTGGGAAGGCGTCCGGAGGATGATTCGTGAGCCAGAAGACCTGCCTTGAGCTTGCTGGAAAATATCCGGGGGACCGGATAAGCGATAAAGTGACTTTTAATACGGAAAGTCCGCATATTTGCCTTGGCAATATGCGGACTTTTTTATTTTGCGGGTTTCAATGATTAATTATCTAATGATTTTTTTGAAGTTTTAAACGGAGCTGTTATGCATATCATGGAAGGTTTTTTGCCGGTCAAACATGCCATAGGCTGGAGTGTTGCAGCGGCACCATTTGTTGGCTACGGCCTTTATTCAATTAACAAGCGGGTCAAGCAGAATCCAGAGCAGCGTATGCTGCTTGGTGTCGCTGCCGCCTTCACCTTTGTTCTCTCTGCGCTCAAAATTCCATCTGTCACAGGTAGTTGTTCTCATCCGACCGGAACAGGACTAGGGGCTGTACTCTTTGGTCCATCAGCCATGGCGCCGATTGGTGCTATCGTACTATTGTTTCAGGCTCTGCTGCTTGCCCATGGTGGTATTACCACGCTGGGTGCTAATGTTTTTTCCATGGCCATTCTCGGCCCCTGGGTAGCCTGGCTGGTTTTCAGACTTTCCCGATCTGTCCGTTTGCCGTTCGGTCCGTCTGTTTTTCTGGCTGCCTCTTTGGCTGATATGGCGACATATATTACCACCGCATTCCAGCTTGCCATCGCCTTTCCTGATCCTGTTGGTGGGATATTAGCGTCCTTTGCAAAGTTTGCCGGTGTTTTTGCGCTGACCCAGATTCCGCTGGCCATTTGCGAAGGCATTCTTTCAGTGATTGTCATGAATGCCCTGATGAAGCTTAATCAGGAAGAGATGACCAATCTGGAATCTTTCAAGACCCAGGAGGTGAAGGCATGAAGCGTTATCAGAACCTGATCCTGATTCTTCTTGTTGTGGCAATTGGAGCTTTTCCTCTCTGGTATGTCAATAAACCTGCGCCAACTGCTGATGGAAAACAGGTGGAAATTTTCAAGGGCGCTGACGACCAGGCTAAAGACACTATTTCTACGATAGCCCCGGACTACAAACCCTGGTTTAATTCAATGATGGAGCCGTCCAGTGGTGAAGTTGCTTCGCTGCTGTTTGCCTTGCAGGCCGGAATTGGCGCCGGTTTTCTTGGCTACTGGATTGGAAGTTCTACAACCCGGGCCAGGATGCGTAAGGAGCAGGAGAAGGCCAAAGCCTGATGCTGCTGGAACAATTGTCCTATACAAACAGGTGGCGTCGGATTCACCCCGGCGCCAAAGTTTTGTTCGCCGTCTTTGGAGTCACAGCCGCTTCGCTTTCAAATACCCCCTCGCAAACTCTTTTAATCACTATGTTGTTAACTGCAACAACCGTTTTAGGGGCAAAAATTCCCATAAGCAGTTACCTGAAGGTCCTGGCTGCTCCCTTGTTATTTCTACTAGTTAGCGGAATGACACTGGCTGTTGACATTGAAATAGTCAACATCTATCCCTGGCTCGGTATTTCTTTTCCTGATCAGCAACAGTTTTTGGCAATAAAGGTTTGTAGTCGCTCTCTAGGCTGCATGGCAGCACTGCTTTTTCTTGCATTTACAACACCATTAAACGATATTATCTCCCTGATGAGAAAATTCCGTTGCCCATCTATTCTGACCGATCTGATGACCCTCTGTTTCAGAACTCTTTTTGTCTTCACCGATGTTATTCATGATGTGTCAACTGCTCAATCCTCCAGAATGGGGTATGCAACAACGCGCAATGCAATGAACTCGCTTGGAATTCTGATTGCGGCTCTGATGGTTCAGGTCTGGCAGCGTTCAATGATGCTGCATCAGTCGGCTCTATCCAGGGCTAATGACGGGCCATTGTATTTTCTGACTCCCGAATATCCATGGGTGCGTTCAAGCATGTTTGCAGCGGTTACGGCAGGAGCTTTTCTGATTATTCTGGCGGTGTTAACTCTATGATGTCCACAACTTCATTGAATGTTCTTGAATTGCAGCAGGTCAGCTACAGATACCCGGATGGAAGCCGTGGCCTGGATGGAATTTCAATCGCATTTGAAAAAGGTAAAAAAAGTACAGTTCTCGGGCTGAATGGTGCCGGTAAAACAACGCTGTTTCTGCATTGTAACGGCATTTTGAAGCCGGGTTCAGGGCGGGTGCTTTTCTACGACACGCCTTTTGAGTACACAAGGAAAAGTCTCTGCAGTTTAAGGTCAAGGGTCGGTCT
>JBGSQR010000335.1:0-3548 GCA_041737975.1 Geobacterales bacterium
GTTGTCTGCAATGGCCTGAATAACAACTTTAACATTGCTGAAAGTGAAGTCTTCGCAAAGAATTCCACGCCAACCGGACGTTCCGAAAGCAATACGTGTCATTTTCATACCACCCTTAAAATAATAAGACAGCTTTTGTCGTATTAGATTAATACAGAGATGCCGGTCCGTCAAGTCAAACAGGCCCATAAACTAAAGGATTTTTCCTGTTGACTTTGTTTACCCATACTTGTTACATTTATATTTCAGTCCACGAACAAATTTTAGGAGGAAGAAGCATGCAGTGTCAGACAGTACTTCCAGGTATCGAGTGTACCTTTTGGGGAAAACAAGGTTGTATTTTTCCGGATGGCTCTTGCCAGACGATCGTTGAAAATTGCGAGGGTTGCGAACGGATCGTTACCGGTTCAATCGGCCAGGTCTGCGGTGCATACCCAGCTCCTGCAAAAAAATGGCAGAATGGCATTTGTAACTTCGCAACACACGTGAAGATTGAGCTTAAAACTGATGATGCCAAAGTCAACCCACTCAAAGCTTCCAAAAAAGCAGCCGGTGCCAAGAAAAAGAAATAATTTCTTATTTGACCACATTATTTCTGAAGGGGGGATTAAATATCCCCCCTTTTTTAATTTCAGGAGTCACAATGTCTTTCAACTCACTAGAATGCCCAAATTGCGGCTCAGTTGTTAAACAGTACAGAAACCCGGTTCCTACTGTTGATATTATTATTGAAATCGATTCAGGAATAGTTCTAATTGAACGAAAAAACCCTCCATATGGTTGGGCATTACCGGGTGGATTTGTTGATTATGGAGAAAGCCTGGAGAGCGCCGCAGTACGAGAGGCGGCAGAAGAGACATCATTAGAAGTGACAAACCTGCAGTTACTTGGCTGCTATTCAAAGCCGGATCGTGACTCGCGTATGCATACGATTTCCACTGTTTTTGTGGCAAAAGGATCTGGCGATCCAATAGCTGCTGACGATGCAGCAAGCCTGGCTGTTTTTACGCTCGAAACGCTTCCGTCACAACTTTGCTTTGATCATTCGGAAATAATTGCCGACTACATCAGAAAAAAGAGAAATACTCAGTAGGTTAAGGCATTAGACTGTAAAATGCCATTGTTTACTTCAGGAAAACCAGTTCAGGTACTGACTTTATTAATCCAAGTTCTGCTGCATAGCTAAAAAACAATTTTAACCCTTCAATATGCCTTTCAGACAAATCATAGGACAATACCTTCCAATATTCCAATAGCCTTTCACGTCCCATCCATGATTCTTCTGGAGATTCATCAACAATCTTATCAAGGTTTGCCATTGCATAATATTTAGCTGAAACAAAACGGTTGGCAAGAGTAAGTAGCTCAGTTTCACAACGCAAAAAAGCATCTTTAGAAACAAGCCAGAGAGCAAAAACGAAAGGTGTACCGGTCCAATCATACCAAAGCGCACCCAAATCATAGATAAAGACGGAAGGCTCACACTGGGCGGCATGGAGTGCAGAATCACCAATCAAAAGAATACCCTGAGCATCATCAAATGCTTCAACCACAGTCAGATTTGTAGACTTATAAATACATTCACAGCCGAAACGTTTTATTAACAAAATTTTAAGTAAATTTACAGATGTCGCAGATTCAGCACTTAATAAAACCGTACCACCATCAAGATCTTCGATTGGTTTTAAAGAAAATAAAAGTACGCTCTGAACTGCACCAAAACTACTGATTGAAAGATCTGGCATAATTAGTAGATTATCTGGTGTCATTGAAAAAGCGATTGATGATGATGGACATATATCAATTTCACCAGCAGCAAGCATCCTATTTAAGCTTGCCGGGACACCACGTACATACTCATAATCAGCATCAGAAAATAGTTCATGCATGCCATTAAAAATGGGAGTACAGTTTGCGTAATCTATATGTCCGATTCGAAGCATTTAAACCTGCTTTCCATAAAAAACGGGCCGGGATATTACATCCCGTCCCGTATTAAAATGATGATAATAGCTACTAATCCCTGTTTTCTATATATTCAGCATAATCATCAGCCGACATCAGACCTTTTAATTCTTCCACATCATCCAGTGATATTTCAATCAGCCAACCACTATCATATGGGTCATCGTTAATCAGTCCCGGGTTGTCCAGCACTTCGGAATTTACATCCAGTACCGTACCACTAAAAGGAGCATAAATCTCAGCTACAGTTTTTCGAGCTTCAATTGAGCCGACAGAATCATCCTGCTCGACAAGATCGCCCTCATCTGGCAATTCAACACTGGAAATCAGTCCCAACTCTTCTTGTGCCAGATCGGTGATACCAATGACAGCAGATCGACCTTCAATACGCACCCAGACATGTTCCTTTGAATATTTCAGCTCTTCAGGAAAGTCCATAACGTTACTCCAGTACTACATTTTCAAGGAATGAAGTATCAATATTACCTTCGATAAAATCTTTGTTTGTCATGATAATCTTATGAAACACAATTGTGGTTTTAATTCCTTCAATAATATATTCATCAAGTGCTCTTGACATTCTCTTAATTGCATCTTCACGAGTTTCAGCATGTACAATCAGCTTGGCAATCATGGAATCATAATGCGGCACTACGGTATATTGGTCATAAACGAATGAATCAACCCTAACTCCTAAACCTCCTGGTGGATGATAGGCTGTGATTTTGCCAGGACAAGGAGTAAATTTATGTGGATCTTCTGCATTAATACGACACTCTATTGCATGACCATTAATCTTGATATCTTCCTGTTTATAGCGTAATGGCAGCCCTGCAGCTGACCTGATCTGTTCACGAATAATATCAACACCGGTAATCATCTCTGTTACAGGATGTTCAACCTGAACCCTGGTATTCATTTCCATAAAGTAGAAGTTATTCTGCTTATCGACCAGAAACTCTACAGTGCCAACACTGTTATAGTTAACTGCTGCGGCAGCTCTCACAGCGGCACTTCCCATAGCCTCACGCATTTCTGGCGAACATACAGTTGAAGGCGCTTCTTCAATCAGTTTTTGGTGACGACGCTGGATCGAGCAATCTCTCTCGCCAAGATGAATAACATTTCCATGTTTATCAGCCAGGATCTGAATTTCAACATGACGAGGTTTTTCACAATATTTTTCAATGTAAACATCCGGATTTCCAAAACCCGACTGTGCTTCTGCCCGTGCCATGGAAAATGCATTAGCCAGAGTTGCCGGAGAATGAACTATTTTCATCCCCTTACCACCACCACCGGCAGTTGCCTTGATAATGACAGGAAAACCGATTTCTTTGGCAATTCTTACAGCATCTTCGACGTTCTCAACACCTTCCTTTGTTCCAGGCAGGATTGGAACTCCCTGCTTGATTACAGCCTGTCGGGCACTGATTTTATCGCCCATAATGCGCATACTTTCCGAGCTTGGTCCAATAAATATAATACCACATTTTTCACAGACTTCTGCAAAATCGGCATTTTCAGAAAGAAAACCATATCCCGGGTGAATTGCCTCTGCATCAGTCAATTCAGCTGCACTG
>JBGSQR010000342.1:0-9120 GCA_041737975.1 Geobacterales bacterium
AGACCGAAGTGAAGTTCTCAAAACACTGTCTCTTGGTGCCAATGACTTTCTCGCCAAACCATTTGATCCGGATGAGCTCAAACTGCGTGTAATGAATCACGCCCGCACAAAAAAACTGAACGATATTATGCAGCGTCTGAACGGGTTCCTGGAAATCGAGGTTTCCAAAAAAACCGAGGAACTGCAAAAAGCACTGCAACTATCACAGCAGGCTGAATATGAAATATCCCTGCGCCTGGGCAAGGCGGCTGAATATCGCGACATGGAAACTGGTATGCACACTGTCCGCATCAGTCATTTTTCACGAGAACTCGCGCAACTGGCCGGCCTGCCACAAGAACAGTGCAACTTACTTCACTATGCATCACCACTGCACGATGTGGGTAAAATCGGCATCCCTGACCGGATCCTGCTCAAGCCGGACAAGCTCCAGAAGCATGAATTCGAAATCATGCAGATGCACACCCTGATCGGTGGCAATATCCTCAACAAGGGAGATGATTTCCCCGTTATCCGTGCCGGGCGCATTGTAGCAGAGCAACACCATGAAAAATGGGATGGCACCGGCTATCCCAATGGCCTTAAAGGGGATGCAATTCATATCTTTGCAAGAATAGTTATGATTGTAGACGTATTCGATGCACTCACATCTGATCGGCACTACAAAAAAGCATACACAATAGAAAAGGCCGTAAAAATGATGCAAGAAGAACGGGCACGATTCTTTGACCCCGTCCTGCTGGACCTCTTTTTGACCAATTTGGTCAGCTTCATTGAAATCAGAACATCATTCAGCGATATCAACGAGAACGGCACCAACCCGTTTGAAGAACTACTAAAATACGAGCAGACAATCCCCTGAGACCAGATATCCCGGAACAACTTTTCAGCAAACTTGCAAAGACATACAAATTTAGTATTGACACCACCCGTACGCTATGGTAAATAATCGTTTCTTTTCTGGATGCGGTTTGATTTCAAACTCAGCCAAAAATTAAATATTCCCCTTTAGCTCAGTTGGTAGAGCAGGTGACTGTTAATCACCTTGTCCATGGTTCGAGTCCGTGAAGGGGAGCCAACAAATTCAAGGGCTTACAGAGATGATCTGCAAGCCCTTTTTGCATAAACTGCCAAATTGTGCTTAAATTGTGCTAAACACGATTTTGGCTTAAATGAAGCTGGGTGAGGGTTCCAGAAGGTTTTTCAGCCAAAGTTTGTTTTGGTGTATGGAATGCCATTGACTCATTAAGTACATTCACAGCCTTTGCAAGATGGTTTGGGGCAAGATGAGCATAGCGAAGTGTCATGGTCAAAGTTTTGTGTCCAAGCAATTTTGATACTGTCGTAATGTCCACACCAGCCATTACAAGATGACTTGCAAACGTATGACGAAGATCGTGGAATCTGAAGTTCAGAATATTTCCCTTTCGACAAGCTGTAGCAAATGACGTCTTAATATCACCAAGCCTATCAGTTGTTTTATGTGCATTGAATACGAATGGACATCCCTTCTTCTTCTGAAGCGATTGGAGTGTCTCCATTAGTAACTCACTGATCGGAATTTGTCGGCCCTCACCATTCTTAGTTTCTATAAGGTTGATGATTTTATGTACCATATCTACCTGTTCCCACTTCAGAGACAATATCTCTTCCTTACGGCATCCGGTATTCAGAGCAAAGATGATTATTGGCCGTAAGTGAGATTGCTTTAGTTCAATGTCCATACCAGTCCTGATGCTTTTCACATTCGATTCACATGCTTTGAGCAGACTGACAATTTCATCTGCAGAGAGGAACCTGAACCTCCTGTTATTCTCTTTATACTGTTTCACTTTGGATAACTCCTTTTTCCCAGAATCTGAAATCATGTGCCAGTCATGTGCTTTGCTGAACATCGCCTTGATTAGTGCCATCTTTCGGTTTACTGTGGATTCTTGTACAGGGGGTCTTGGAACGATAGACCCCTTAAGCGGCTCCCTCTCTTTCGAAAGAAGTTCGGCCTGATATTGCTCAAGGAATTTAGTGTTGAAATTTTTAAGTGGCAGATTCCCAAATTTCAATACTAGAGCATCAACTCTTGTTTTACGCTTCTTGTATGTCTTACTAGCCATGATAAAAGCCAGATAATCTTCGGCAAGGTCTTTGAACTTTGCATTTTTAACTTTGATTATTTCCGGCTCTTCTCCTTTTTCAATATCCCCCTGGCGCAGCCTTAGTAATGCAAGCGCCTTTCCAACTTTGTCGCCTTCAGTTGATTCTCTCACTTGCTTTCCATCAACTCCAGTGTATCGAATCCAAAATATATTACCCCTCTTAAAAACTCCTTTATGAGTTGCCATTCGAAATCTCCACTAATAATTATTGCCAAAATGCCGCCCCGAACTGAAAAGCACAATCTTTAGCACACAAAGTTTTATCATCTTTAAAATCAGTAGGTTTTGTGTGGAGCAAGTGATTGATTATCACCTGCTCCACCATTTGACCTGCCCTATTACGCCGCTCTTTTCAGTTTCGGATACGGCAAGCAGGTCGATGGCATCGATTGCCCAACTATCCAATGGTCAATTTCCCTGCTCTTAAATCTGGGATACTTGCCAGCATGAAAGTGAGGGATACTTTTCAATTGGACTTGTTTGTATACCCATGACTTTTCCACTCTCAAAAATACAGCCAGATCATCAACATTCATGATGATGCTGTCAGGTTGCTTGGAAGATGCTGTAGTTGCTTGAAGCATAGAGTGAAGCCTTGTCGCAATTCTCTCAATATCATTTTCGTCTATATTAAATTCCATAATTTCCCCTTAAATTAATCAGATAATTTCGAAACACATGCTGCATCCAACCGAATACATAAATTACATCTATCAGTTGGCCGAACTAATTTTTACTATTCTGAACACAGATCTACCACTGTCTGTCTCACGCCAAACAAATCGTCTATAGCACCATCAATCAAGTTGTAGATATCTTCAAATATATCTTCATTACTTGAATCCCCATCTTCAGATTCCATTTGCGATTCTGAGTCATTTTTTTCACTTGGGACAGCTCTGCAAGCAACTTGGTTAGCAGCATAATCAAGGATCGAAATAATATTGTTCAATCCATTGATGGCATTACTCATCAATGTTATGTCAGTGTGCTTGGAAACTGAGACAAAGTTACATAATGCAGATTTTGAGACTTCAGCATGTTTTTCTACAAATTCCTCTTCTGATATAGTGCCTTTTCCTAACTCATCCAATACCGCTCTAATTTTTTTAAGCGTTTCAGGTGAAACATTATTGGAAACCTCATAGTAAAATTTATTATTCTCTTTATCATACATCGCTGTATCTCCCTGTATTGAATATGTAATCTGGTGTCTGTTTTACGTTAGCACTGTGCGATTACGATTACATCGTTCCGTCAATGTAAAAATCCATCACACAAATTGGCTGTCCTCACATCATGGATTAGATGAGACGACTTTCCGTAAATTGATCAGCGCAATTATTTACGCAACGGAATTAACCAAACTGGTATTCTGCTCAAAGTGCTGCAATATGTAATTATGTAACGTATAGGTTCGTGAGTTTTTTCTACGGGAACGCACCATTTTAGCCAGTTGTGTTAGGCATAGGTGGTATAGTAGGGACAGTCATTTGGAGTAACTGTCATCGTGAAGTTCGTTAGTTTCGTAAAGTTCGTTATGAGCTGAAACAGCTCTGTTGCGTAAAAACGCTTTCCCTCCTCCTCATAAATGCATACTATCTCAGAAAACCTGAATATGTCAACAACAATCTTCTAAGTAGTTAGTGTAAATATTTCAAGAACACTGTATCTTGATTTTTTCAACAAGAGATGGCAAATTCAACCTCTATTCCATTTACCAGCTCTTTCATCTTCCGAAATACGCCATCAGGCTTCCAAATCTTCGCCGTAAGCCGATCAAACATACAAAGCCATAGCTCTCTATACATAAGCAACAACTTAACTAAGAGCGGCAATTTAAAGCCCGACCACTTACCGCTAACCCCAAAAGAATTCTTCTGATTCTGGGAGGCTCTCAAATCAAGACTCCTGAAAGTCAAATTGCACACTCGGCCCAATGCTCATTAACTGTTTTCCTGGAAAGCCCAGAATGTATTGCAACGGCTCCCTGGGTAACTCGCTCCTTTTTTACGGACAATTCAGCAAACGCTCTTCTGATGGCAATGGCTGACTTCGCTTTCCTTGTGGCTGCAGCGGCTTTACCACCGTTAGCTCGACCTTCTTTAATTCGATTCTGATGATTAATAAACTGCTCTGCTGACATCATAGAGCTAACATTAGCTATGAAAAGCAAGTCCTTCAACCCGAATCTATATTTAAATCTGTGAGTAGAAATCCATGCCGTTACTTTAGGCGAACATGGAATAAAGATTTTATCGACGTTTTTTGCACCAAAGACAGTTTCTAACTCGGTAATCACAGCCTCCAAAAGAGACATGGTCGCCTCAGACATTGTCCCTGGGATAAATTCATAGAGTACGAATCCAAATTGGATTCGATCTCCATAGATTGTTACAAATGACGGTGGAAATATTAAGCGAATATCGCTAGGCTCTGCTTCACCAATCATCTTTTCAAATACAAGCATACTAATGCCATTTTCAGAGACTCCACGACAACATTCGTCGCCAGTGGAATGGTAGTTAATCTGGGTGATGGGATAATCCCATAAACCGGATATGTAGACAGCTTCAAAGCCTTCACCACCAACAGAAACAGAGTACGCACCAGAGGCATCTCTGGGAAGATATCTTCCAAACTCCTTTTTATAGGCATCTTTATAATCAATGCTTGAAGGCTTGGCTAAGACGTCTACATCCTCAATCAATATTCTTGTCATACCAGCCTCTTTTTAGGAATGTAACCTTCGCTCATTCAAAGTATTTATAGTTCTTATCATGTAATATTCTTTATAGAAGAATATAAATACTTATATAGAGCGAAGGTTACAGTAAATGGAATCTGTCATTACTTCACATGGTAAATGAAATGAGCATCCCAGAATAAGGAACGCATTGATGCTTGCCCCCTTCTTCATGACTTCTTTACTGCTACCGACTCAAGAGCCTTGAGGTAGATAGCTTCGATTTCAATATCTGAATTTGCAATTACTTCTTTAAAAATTTTAGGGATGCGTTTAGCCATCCTGATTATGGTTGCCAGATATTCCGGATATTGTGAATACAGAACAACCAAGATGAATTCGGGGTTCATTTGATAAGCATCAACAAGGTCATCTATCCTGTTTACAGGGATTTTAGATTTGCCAGCCTCTAGCATACTTATAAAATTGATATTTACGTAGCCCATCGCCTTAGCAATATCCGCCTGACTGAGTCCGACACGCTTTCTTTGCCTGGAGAGAACACTTCCAATTTCCTGAGAAGTAATTTCAAGCCTCACCGATTCAGTTTCTTCACTCATTGTCTTCCCCGATCACACTTTTGAATGATACTACAAAATCACAATGGCAGACCCAGGACCAGATGTCAATAACAATATTACACTAATTACTTAGTATTATATTGTTATTGACTGAGGTATAGTACTGTACATACAGTCTTTTAAAATTAGTTACTTGCCTGTTCAATACTGCATTCTAACAAATTGACTTATTTGAACACAATATAGCAAAGAAAAAGACAGACTTTAGCGAACCCGCAGAGAATCCAAGGTCATCTGATAGATCCTTTCTATCCTGGCTGGAGGATCTGAAACGACATCACCGAAAATCCGAGGCGTTTTCTTTGCCAGCCTGAGCATGGTCCCGAGGTATTCAGGATATTCTGCCTGGAGAACTACCAGGATGAATTCAGGAGCGAGCTGGTAAGCATTCACAAGATCATCTATGCGATTAATGGGCACCTTACTCTTACCGTTTTCAATCATGGATATGAAGTTCATATTTGCAAACCCAAGCTGCTTCGCAATATCCCCCTGACAGATCCCAATCCGTTTCCTCTGCTCTGACAATACGTTTCCTACATCTTTGAAGCTGATTCCCTTTGGTACTGCTGCGGTGCTGATCGACTTTGTCATTTTCACTTCCCCATAACTTAGAATTTACTAATGATTAGATCATAGAGGGCGTGGCCACCGAGTGTCAAGGAAATAAGTAAGTGGATCATAAATAAATATTAAATATAACAAGTAGTTATCCGTATTACGCATCAGAGGGGAGTGAGAATAAAGGTAGTACACAATCTGAGGCAAGCAGAAATAAAACAGGAAAGGAACATAGTCCCAGAAGGAAGTAAGAAACTGAAGGAGTGATGGCTAGGATGATACGTAAACAGGGAGGCTAATTCAGAATAATACTGAACCAACCTCCCTGCATATTTTCGTGATGATCGTTATTTTCGTAATGTAACCGTCAGCAACATACAAACGGAAACAGGCATGGGGATCGGGGAGCTTGTTGCGCTAGATGGCAGCCCTCCTATATGCCTAGTCACTCAAACCTAATACTACAAGGCCTGGTCGCAATCAAACTACTCATGCGATGGCGAAGAGCTTCGAGAACCATAAAGGTAATCAGAAAGCTTTTTCACCAGAGGACAGAACCAATTTTGCATAAAGACAGTAGATTGTCACTCTTTATCTCTCACACAATTAAAATACCTGAGATTGTCGGCCAATTAAAGAATATGACCATGGCCACTGTATAAAACAAAAATGCATTTGCTGTTTTAAATAGCCACTTTTACTGTTTTATATCGTACACAGAACTGCTGTCACACGATTCGACTATCCTGCCATCAGAGACAGTGTATATATTACTATTACCAGACAAGCCAGTATTCATAAGGGTTACCGTGATAATTCACTTCAACTTCCACACTTGATCCTTTCGCAACCATCATCCACAAAGTAAAACAATCACTTTTCGACTATAAGGGGAAAAACGATCAATACTTAGAAGACTAAATTCGTGCAACTAACTGAATAGACTAAGCATTGTCGATACGGAGAAAGCCTCATTAGACAGAAAAAGCTATATAAAACAGGGAAACAAAAATTAGAGAAAAAAGCATGGAAAGAAATCAAACATTCCCAGACAGATATAATCATCAGTAACCGATCAGGAAGTTCTTTAAATGGCCCTTCATCGCTCCCACCATTGATCCATGCCAATAAAGGATCAAATAGACTAGCACAAGATCCATAACCTTCTATTGCTTCAAGGTAAGAAGCATAATGCTGCATAGGACTTCCATCTTCTACTAATTTGGCAACGCCAGAAACTTTCCATTTAGAGTTAAGCTCAAGATCAAGTAATTTTGCATCTATATTTTCTAGTGCTGATAGAAATGGCTTGGGATCTGAAGACCTATTAATTTCGGCGAAATGTTCTTTGGAATAAATCATAACCAACTTTGCTATTTACTGATGAATGGAATGAGCTGAATCTGTCGTCTTGCTGATAGTTATCAAGATGACGCATGTAGTGCCGGTATTTAGATACGTCATTGACCCGGTAATTATGGGCTTTTTCACGAAATATATAGGCGTATACTTTTGAATCCCAGATAGCAAAATGCTCTGGGGATATGAAGTGCAGAAGTTTTGATGCTCCGACAAGCGAGTTATTTACAAGTTTACCTAGTTGAATAATTTGATTATCCGTCAATATTCCTGAGCTCTTTGCCGTATTCATGATGCATGCTGCTTCTGTTAGATCTATATTCGGCTTGTGCGCATACAGGTCCAGGATTGTCGGCATCCAGCCGTAAACCATGTGTGCCCCACAAACTAAATCTTCTGCCGAAAATGACGATTTTGCGGCAAAGTAGTTCAACAGATGCGGATAAGACAACAGATATGAATCATTCTTTGAGATTGTAGTGCTCTGTTCAAGTGCAAAAATATCGGGCATAGATAACTCAATTAATCAGTTTAATTCCATCCAACATTTCAATACCGGAGAGATGCCGACTGGGGCCTGCAAAGGCCTCAAGAAATCATGGATCAATTGTTTTTCAACTTTCTTTCGCAGATCAGAAAGTGTTATTCGCTCTACATTGCAATGCCTAACAGTTTTAGGTTCAGAGCGAATCAGTGCAGCTATGGCCCCGGCATCGGTTAGTATACGGTTGCCATCCAAGTCAAAACAGGACCAGATGGTTAGACCTGCGCTGTCAGACCAACGTGGTTCGCCGGTTTCCACTTCGATCAAGTTCATATCTGGACGAGGGATTCGATAACAGAAGAAAACAGCACGGCTACCTTTTCGTGGTGATTCTTTGCCACTGAATAATTTCAACGGCAAATTGGGCAGCTTTGCAGCAAGATCCGGGTTTTCTTCGATCAGCTTGTTATATTCCAACCTCAGTTGTTCTGTATCGGACATGGTCCCGTCAAACTGTTCGTTCAGTTCTTTAAGTGGGTCAAACTCATCGTCCGGGGTCAACAGTTTACGCCCTTCAATTCCCAAGGTGCGGGAGATGACAATCGTTTTGTCGGCAACCCTTTGGAATAGACGCAACAGTTCTTCGAGATCATCAGGAGGCAAGAAATTCCAGTAGGATACTTTTCCCCGTAACTTCTTCTGTTCAGGGTGATCGGCAATAATCCGCTTTTCTATCTCCGGATTCATACGACGATCAACACGTCCGATACGCTGCATAAGTCGTACAGGGTTCCAGTGAAGATCATAGTTGATCAACCTGGTCGCATCCTGGAGGTTCAGACCTTCTGAAAGAATGTCAGTAGCAATTAGAATGCGGATTTCTTCTTTACCTTGTGCAAGTATCTCTGACGAGCTAAGACGATTATAGTAGGGGGCAAAACGCCTGATCACATCACTACGCTGTTTTTGAGTACTGCTGCCATCAATACGACAGATGCCGGTTATACCTGTTTTGACAAGCTGTTGCTCCAGATAGCGTGCGGTGTCTGCGAACTCGGAAAAGATGATAACCTTTTCCTTCTTCAGCACGACATCGTTTTTCAACAACTTAATCAAAGCCTTGAGCTTATCGTCCTTTTCCGGTTTTGTTTCTGCCAGCAGACCAAGGAACTCGGCCAACTGGTTTAAGTCGTCAAAAGAGTCACTCATAATGTCATCAATATTAAAAAGTGCAGG
>JBGSQR010000349.1:0-4544 GCA_041737975.1 Geobacterales bacterium
TTATTCCGAGATTCTTCCAAGGTGCGTTTGGGATGCCTTTGGAATAAGTAGTATCCCCGAGGGCAGCATAGGCGTTTTTCATCCGACTCCTAGCATTGAAGATGCGGTAAATACCACCAGCAAACCCTAAAACAACGATTACACAAATAACAAAACTTGAATCAAACATAATCTACCTCCAGTGAGGAGGCCCATTAACAGGACAGTGGGCCAAATTTTGGCAAAAGGCGTGAATAGACATTACTTTTCTCCTTTTGTGTTGATATATAACCAGGCGATTGCAGTTGAGAGTTGAAAAACTACAATACCTGGAACCATGTAAATCATTCTGCTCTTACGCAGCTTTTCGTATGCAACAGGGTGGAAATCTGGTGCGTATGCAATTGCCAACAGGATGGCTGAGATTCCGGTGCATATTCCGATAGCTATTTTTTTAAATGAATTCTTCATAGTTGTTTCTTCTTTTTCTGCTTTTCAGCGACATATCTTTCAAACATCTCAATCACTATATCTTTCAACGTTTTACCCTCAAGACAAGCTTCAGATTTAACTTTGGATACCAACGCTGGATCTACGTTTCTTATGTTCACGTCAGACATGTTGTTTGCTCCAGTTGTCATGTAACATCTGTTACAACCGTAACACCTGTTACACCGCAACGCAATAGAAAAACGTTGTAGTAGGACAGGGGGAAAACTTTTTTTGCTGTTATTAGTTTTTTTGTCCCCCCCCATGCAGACTGTAAGAGTGTTGATGAATTGATGGGGAGGTGACTTTTGTTGAGATCATTATTTGTAGTAGCAATCATTGTTTCATTATCTGCTGTAAAGGCGCAGGCGGAGAATATTAGAACCAAGCCCTACAGCTATGGCTATGGTGACTCAGTTGTTGCTATGTCGGATGATGCTTTTGTCACCTGTGGCGATTGCAACTCGGACAAACTGGAAAATCTGCCAAAACAGTATGTGTCTATCAGGGTAATTCAACCTAAGAGCGCTGGTGTTCTGGACAGTAACGACACAGAAAATGTTTTTGAGCCGCCAGTTGAACCTGTTCTTGCCGAACTGTCTGGTGAAAAGCCTAAAACTTCAGGGGTGCAGTCTCGGATCGCTGGAAATGTGCTTTTCAAGTTCGACAGGGATGATCTGACACAGTTGGAAAAAAAGAAGTTGGACACAATAGTTTCAACTCTTCCAGAACAGGCGATTGTTTCTCTATCTGGCTATACATGCACAATTGGCACTAAAAATCACAATTTAAAACTGTCGGAGCGCCGGGCTAATACCGTGGCCAGATACCTTAAGGCAAAAGGTGTCAAGCTTGCTGATGTTAATGCTAAAGGCGAATGTTGCCAGGTATCAAATACCAACCATCAAGCCAACCGCAGGGTTGAAATTAGTGAAAAGGGGAACGGGAAAAATGATTAATAAGCCCGTTTTGTTATTAACGTTTATGGGGATTGTAGTTATTGCAGCCAATTGTTTCGCAAATGACAGAATGGTTCCCATTGAGAGATTAGACAGCAGAAGTGAGTGTTGCCCGTTGCCGGTTATTGTTAAAAAGCCTAATTCAGACACAAAATAAAATGAAAAGGAAAGGGTTCAAATGATTAAGAAATCGGTTTTATTTTTAGCTGGATTGTCAGTTGTTGCTATTACTGCGAATTGCTTTGCAGGAAGCAAAAATGTTCCAACAGTTTCAGCAGTAGAGGCGAAGTTTCAGAAGATTTTACGCAATACCAAGATCAACTCCATTCAAGCTTCTCCGATTGATGGCCTTTATGAGGTTGTTGCTGGCCCTAATGTTTTCTATTTCTCGCCTAAAGGTGAGGGGCATTTGATCTTTGGCCAGATTGTAGATAGTGAAGGTAAAAACCTGACCGGAGACAAGTTGACGGCGGCTCGTGGGGAATATCAGAAAATACAGGAGAAAAATGCTTCTGAAAAATTGAAAAACCTCCCGTTGGAGTCAGCGGTAAAAATTGGCAACGGGCCTAATGTGGTGATTGAATTCACAGATCCTGATTGTCCTTATTGCCGCAAGGTCGACAACTTTCTTTCCAAAAGGAATGACTTAACACGATATGTGTTCCTGTTTCCTCTCGACAAGCTTCATCCAAAAGCTAGAGCAAAGTCTATCTACGTTCTTAATAACAAGGAGCAAGAAAAAGCCTTGCATGAAGTGTTCGCCGGTAAATACGACAATGGTCCGCTTCCAATTGCAAGCGATGCCATTCAGCTTTATCCGGAAGCAATGAAAAGATTGGCAGCTGGTGAAAAAATGGGAAAGGAGTTGGGCGTTGAAGGAACACCTATGCTTTTTGTAAATGGAACGATGGTTAATGGAGCTGATTTTGAAAAAATCGGAAGGTTGTTGAACAAGTAGCCGTAAACGGCAAACAAAAAGGAGAATGGTATGAAAAAGAAACAGGTAGTAACTATGGTAATGATGGTGTCTTTGGTTGTTTTGGCTATGGCGGGTGCAGCTTTTGCATTTACAGCACCTACCGGGGCAGCCACAGAGGTTGGTGGGAGCCTGTATGATCTGATTGTTACGAAGTTCATTCAGGGACCGATTGGCTCCGCAGCCGGTGTTGTCTTGATGGTTGTGGGAGGTATTGCTGCGGCACTTGGCAAGATGGCACAGGCGGCCTGGCCTCTGGTAGGTGGTGGTATTCTTGTTGCCGCTCCTACTCTCGCAACCTCACTTGGGATGATTTTCTAAGATGAGTTACGGGAAGCCTTTTCCTCAGTACCTCTCCAAACCGTATCAGGTTCTCTGGTTCGAGCCGGATGACATGGTAATCACCTATTCGGCTGCTGTTATCTTTGGATCGATGATAGGGGGTTGGGCGTGGTTAATAGTTCCTTTGGTGCCGGTGGGATACTGGCGGTTAAAAAAGGGCTATGCGAGAGGCTTTATCAAACACCTCGGATACTTTCTTGGCGTGACTTCTTTTAAGGGGTATCCGGGGTTTTTTCAAAACAGATTCAGGGAGTGATCAATGTTTTTAAAACGCTATCTTCTGAAAACCAGTAATCTTTTTGCGGAAAACCGCATACTCAAGTTTTGTGTGGTCTTTCTCGCTGCAGGTTTCGTCTGGAATTCCTATCAATTGAGTGACGCAAAAGAGAAGATCAGAACTGTGGTTGTTCCTCCTGTTATTAATTCGCAGATAGAGATCACTGGCTCCTGGACTACTGATGCTTATGCCAAAGAGTATATTCGCTATATCGGTTCGCTACTCTGGAATTACAATCCGGGAGTTGCAAGAAAACAATTCGGTGAATTTATATCTTCTTGGCATCCATCAGTATTTGAGGATGCCAAAAAACGACTATATATCATGGCTGATCAGATTGAGTTGACGAAAGCAAGTAGTGTTTTTTATATCAATCGTGTGGAGCACAGTCCGGACAAAAAGCTTATTGAAGTTATGGGAAACCGCAGACTGACTCAGCAGGATAAGGAAGTTGAAAACACCTCTAAAACCTATCTAGTCAGTTATAGGGTTGAAAATGGTCGGTTCTGGGTAACGGGTGTTGAAGATAAGGCAGAAGCAGGAAAGACGCAGAACCAAATCGGTAATGCAGCCGCACCGACACAAATCGGCAATTCTCAGGGGGTAAGCAATGCTACAAAATAGGTTTTTATTGACTGGAGCTTTTATCCTGAGTTTTGCTACCCATGCTTTTGCACAAGAGATAGTTCAACCACAAAGACCTTTACCGGAAGTTTCGCTTGCGGTACCAAGTCCTGCAGGTTTGCCAAAGTATGGCAATCCGCAACCCGCTGCGCCTGGTTGTTCCGGTTCGTCAGATGTGAAAGGATGTACTAATCCTCTTGCTCCAATAGCTCCACAGGGGAAAAAGACGTTGGCAAAAACTTCCTCACCTGCAGCTAGACAAGCCCCGTCAACGACCGGTATCCCGTTCTCCGAACCGAAGAGTACCAACAAATTCAGAAATTTGGCTGCAGGGGATATTTTGGATCCTCCGGTTATTGTATTACCAGAAATAACCACAGTAGTTGAACTGTCCGCGTCCGATCTCAACAGGGTTATTTGTTCAACTGATATAAAGGATGCAATTACAAGCGACGAAAAAGGCTTAACAATTCAGATTACCGGTAAAGATGCATTCCTCAAATATAAGGTAGCCAAACGTAGTGATGGGAAAATGGCTTACTCAAGTACGCCCACAGAGGTTTACATTGTTTGTGGCGGATCTACATATTCAATAATCGCTTTTCCAAGCAAAAGGCCCACCCAGACAATCAGATTGTCTTCAGGAACCGAAAACAAAATCAAGGAGAACCAGGCCTTGTTTGCTGGAATTCCTTTCGAGAAACGGCTTTTGAAGGTTATCAAAGACGTTTACAAAAATAGTATTCCGGATAGTTATGTTGTCACCAAACCGAATAGGGTTGAATTAAATTGGAAATCAATCGTTGTGGCCTCCCGCAAGGAAGTTGATGTTGAAGGCGAAGGTCTCAAGGTGAAGGAATATCACATAAGTCTTAAATCCGGCCAAACTAAACCATTC
>JBGSQR010000351.1:0-1766 GCA_041737975.1 Geobacterales bacterium
AGCCCAGATGGGCGAACATCCGCGAGGTGAGTTGGAAAAGCTTGGTATAGAACCTTTTGTTGCCAGTGGTCCAATAAAGGCGACTCTTGTGGAGCTGGCAAAAATATTGTAGTGAAGTGGTAAATCAGTTTTAGTCTGCCGTAAGTATGAATATCTTTGTATAAACCTTTCACAATGAGGTGATTTCCCATGGCTGGTACTTCTTTCAACAACTGCAATTTACCGCCATGGGTGATCGCATCCCACCATTTTAACGAAAATCCTCAGCAGATATTTATCCAGGGCGTCAGAGAAGCCAATCGTTTTCTCTTTGAAAAGCTGGCAGGCATCGCTTCACAGGAAGAGCGCGCCCTGATATTCAATGATTTCATGTCGGTCAAATTTCAGCTGCATCATTGGCAGGATCAGGCCACGGATACGGCTCGCAAGAGTATTAAAAACAGCTATCTGCGCTATCTGCGCGGTTGGATGATGGATTCCAACTCGGTAGAGGGTGCGGTGCTCAAGCGCTGGGTGGAGAGCCGGATGGGCATCTCTCCCACATTTCATCGTGCAATCATCAGTGACATTCATGGGGAGCCGTATTTTGATTTTTCAGTGGATGTCATGAAGGGCAGTGCCAGGACCAATGCGATTCAGTCGCAGCTTGATCTGCTGTATGAGTATTGCCAATATGAACTGCCCTTGAAGTATCCGGAACAATCTATTATTACGCTGTATCGCGGTACTCAGGACCCGAATGAACATAATGTGCTGGAAAAGACCGGCAAGCGTGAAATGATAGTTCGCCTAAATAACCTGGTTTCATTCACCAATGACGAAGAAAGGGCCTGGGAGTTTGGTTCAACTGTCTGGGAGGTCAGGGTGCCGCTCTGTAAGGTCTTTTTCTACAACGACTTGCTGCCGGGGAGCATTATGAAGGGAGAGGGCGAGTACCTGGTTATTGGTGGAGAGTACAGGGTGCGCCAGGTTATGTGTACTGTTGGATAGTTCTCAGCCAGTTTTTACTGCCATTATTCTTTTGCGGGAAGTAACACTGTAAATGTAGTTCCCACTCCGATTGAGCTTGCGACCTTTATTGTGCCGCCCATCATTTCAACCAGGCTTTTCGTTATAAATAAGCCTAGCCCTGTCCCTTCTCCAGCTTTTTTTGTTGTAAAGTAGCGATCAAATATTCTGTTGATTGCATCAGCAGGTATACCGGGGCCATTGTCTGAAACTGTCAGGCTGATAAGGTCTGGTAAAGATTCGGTTGCGATGTGCAGCTCTCCTCCTTTTGATTCCATTGCATGCAGCGCATTCATTATCAAATTTAGTAGTATCTGTTTGATCAGGTTTTCGTCTTGATGGATAATTGGAAGATTGAAATTCAGATTTTTTTTGAAAGAGACGCCTCGCTTGGCCGCTTCATATTGTAGGAATTCAAGAACAAATTCTGTGGTGAGGTTTAAATCAATTTCACTGATGGTTTCATTATGGCTACTGAAGTTAAGCAGACTTCTGGTTAGTTTTGAAAGGCGCTGTGCTTCCGAGTTAATCCGCTCAATCATTTCCCGGACAAATTCCGTTACGCCTTCTTCGCGCAGAATCATCTGCGATGCCGAAGTGATTACCGATAACGGTGCATTTAACTCGTGAACTAAACCTGCTGAAACTCTGCCAAGTTCGGCCATTTTATCGTTATAGGCCAACTGCTTCAGGAGATCTTCGTTGATGGCGTCATTGCTATGCCTGTCTGGCATCGTTTTCATGCGCTCTCCATGTTG